>JBFWYF010000022.1:0-21584 GCA_050186685.1 Pirellulaceae bacterium | reverse complement strand
GCTGGCCGTCGTGGCGATGATGGATGCTGAGCTGCCGATCATCTGCAACGGGATTAAGGATGCCGAATTCATCGAGATGGCGATGCTGGCCCAGAAGATTGGCCGCAATGTCATCCCGGTGGTGGAGAAGTACACTGAACTGGGAATGATTCTGCATTATGCGGCGAAGGTCGGCGTTCGACCGCAGATCGGAATGCGCGTCAAGCTGGCCGCCCGCGGTTCCGGACGATGGCAGGCGTCGGGCGGATTTCGCTCGAAGTTCGGGCTGACCGTCAGCGAGGTGCTGGAGGCCTTCCGCGAGCTGGAAGGCCGCGGCATGGCCGACTGCTTCAAGCTGCTGCACTTCCACCTCGGCAGCCAGATTACGAACATCCGACATGTGAAAGGTGCATTGATCGAGTCGGCGCGGATCTATGCCGATCTGCACCGCAAGGGCGCCGGACTCGAATACATCGATGTCGGCGGTGGGCTGGGCGTCGACTACGATGGTTCCCAGACGGACTTTGAATCCAGCGTAAACTACACGCTGCAGGAATACGCGAACGACGTCGTGTATCACATCCAGACGGTGTGCGAGGATGCCGGCGTGCCGCATCCCAACATCATTTCGGAGAGCGGGCGGGCTGTGGCGGCGTACCACAGCGCCATGGTCTTCGGCGTGCTGGGCGTGTCTGGGCAAGGGAACGGCGACAAGTCGCCTACGGAGTTCCCCGAAGAGTACGAGCAGCCGCTGCATACGCTGTTGGAGACGTTGCGGAATGTGCACGCCCGCAACTTGCTCGAAGCGTTTCACGACGCCCAGCAGGCGCTGGACATGTCGATGAGTCTGTTCAGTTCAGGCTATCTGCCGCTCGAGCAGCGCAGTATTGCCGAGTCGCTGTTCTGGGCCATCTGCCGCAAGATCCGCCGGCTCTGCGAGGAACTCGACGAGATGCCCGAGGAGTTGCAGGGGCTGGACCGCTTGATGTCCGACACGTACTTTTGCAACTTCTCGTTGTTCCAGTCAATGCCGGACAGCTGGGCCATCAAACAGCTGTTCCCGATCATGCCGATCCATCGGCTCGAACAACGCCCGACACGCCACGCTGTGCTGGGCGACATCACGTGCGACAGCGACGGCAAGGTCGACCAATTCATCGATCGGCGCGACGTGAAGCGGACTTTGTTGCTGCACAACTTCGACGGCCAGCCGTACTACCTGGCGGCGTTCCTGATCGGCGCATACCAGGAGATCCTGGGCGACCTCCACAACCTGTTCGGCGACACGAACACCGTGCATGTGGAACTGTCGGAAGGTGGCGAAGTGCTGCTGGAAGCCATCATGAAGGGCGATACCGTCAACGAAGTCTTGCAGTACGTGCAGTTCAACGAGCGGGATCTGATCCACCGGTTGCAGATCGCGGTGGAAGGGGCTGTGCGCCAAGGATTGCTCGACAACGCGGAGGCCGGCCGATTCGTCAAATTCTATGAAGACGCGCTGCACGGTTATACCTACCTGGAGGAACCCGGCGAGTAGTTCGTCGCGAGGATTGCATGACGACGATGGAGAATGACGTGCCGGTGTTGCCGGTGGCCGAGTCCGTGTCGTCGCCGAGCAAAGGTGAGAAAGCCGATCGTCCGGGACGCGATACGGTCGAGTCGATCGTCGTTGCGATTATTCTGGCGTTTCTGTTTCGGGGCGTCGTCGCTGAGGCGTTTGTCATCCCGACGGGCTCGATGGCACCGACGCTGCAAGGCCGCCACATGGATGTGGCATGTCCCGAATGCGGATACCAGTATCGCACCGGGGCGAGCATCGAGAACTCCGAACTCGGCGGCCCGCGGGGCGAGGTCGTGCGCACACGCTGTCCGATCTGCCGCTTCTCGCGGGAGTTGGACAAGGATCACGATCCGAATCAGCGCTCGTTCAACGGCGATCGGATCCTGGTGAGCAAGTTCGCGTACCTCGTGTCCGAGCCGAAGCGCTGGGACGTGATCGTATTCAAGTATCCGGGGGACGCCAAAACGCCGTATATCAAGCGGCTGGTGGGACTTCCCGGCGAGACGATCCAGATCCGGCATGGCGACGTCCACACCCAGGTGACGGGAAGCTCAGCCGGTGAACCACGGTTCCAGATCGCCCGCAAGCCACCGGCTCAGGTTGTCAACATGCTGCAACTGGTCGACGACACCGCGCATGTGGGCGAGCGATTGCGGCAGGCGCAGTGGCCGTCGCGGTGGCAGCCCGCACCGGGGGGCAGGCCGTCGCAGCGGTGGCAACCGATTTCGGACCCCGCCGCGGGCGTCTCGCCGGGTCAGGGCTTTGAAGTCGAAGCGGGGAGTGCCATTTCGTGGCTCCGCTACCGGCACCTCATTCCCCGCGCAGTGGACTGGGAGCGGATCGAACGCGGAGAAACATCGCAGCTGAACGGATATCAGGGGCAGCTGATCACGGACTACTACGCATACAACGATTCGAATCCCTATGCCGAGACCACGGACTGGGGCGGCCAGTGCTGGGTTGGCGACCTGGCCGTGGAGGTGGATCTCAGGTCGACTTCGGGCGACGGGGAACTGTTGCTGGACCTGGTCGAGGGCGGAAGCCACTACCGATGTACGGTGCGGCTCGCGACGGGCGAAGCGGTGCTCGAAATCGATGGCGGTCGGCGAGGGTTTGCCCAGGGCGTGGGCTCCGGCGCCGCTTATGCGAACCAGCGGTTCGGTCTGACCGGAGTCCAGCCGGGGCAAGCATGCCGATTGCGGTTCGCCAACGTCGACGACGAGCTGCTCCTGTGGGTGAACGACCAGGTTGTGAAGTTCGACGGACCGACTACGTTCGAGTCGCCGCGCGAGGTCGTGCCGCGCTGGTCGGCTCACGATCCCGGGGATCTGGCACCGGTCGGAGTCGGCGCCCGCCAGGCCCGGATCGAGGTGGAGCGGCTGAAAGTGTTGCGGGATGTCTATTATCGGGCTGTCGGTCCTGTGGAACCCTACAAGGACTCGGAATACGACCGAGCTCTGATCGGCTATGGCTTCGACGTGAATGCCGTTATGGCGAACCCGGCTTCGTGGTCGTCGACACGCCTGTTTGCGGCCCGCCGGTCGGTCACGTTCGAACTGGCCGAAGACCAGTTTTTTCCGCTGGGCGATAACAGTCCGGAGAGCCGGGATGCGCGACTGTGGTCGGAAGTATCGGCGGAGCCCGGGCAAATGTACCCACCGCCCTACGTCGATCGGGATCTGCTGATCGGGCGGGCCGTGTTCATTTACTGGCCGCATGCCTGGCGATGGCACACCGACTGGCTGCCGCTGATTCCCAACGTCGGTCGAATGGGGCGAATCCTGTAGCGGGTGTCGCATTCGCATTGTGCCGATCGGCAATTTGCGGACAATAGGCGGCTGGAGGCCGGCGCATTCTCTTACCGGGAGATCAGTCATGGACGACCAGGAATTCCCGCTGCTGGAAGTGCAGGGGCTGGCGAAGTCGTACGGTCGCAGGACGGTCGTCAACGGGGTCGACCTGTACGTCGACCGCCAGGAGATCGTCGGCATGCTCGGCCCCAACGGGGCGGGTAAGACAACCAGCTTCCGCATGATCTGCGGTCTGATCGAACCCGACGGCGGCCGGGTGTTCATGAGCGGAACCGAGGTGACCAGCTGGCCGATGTACAAGCGGTGTCGGGACGGCCGCATGGGTTATCTGGCCCAAGAGTCGAGTATCTTTCGAAAGCTGACCGTGGAGCAGAACCTGCTGGCGGTCATGGAATTGTTAGGGATCGATCGCAAGACTCGCCGGTTGCGGTGTGCGGAGCTGCTGGAGCAATTCGAAATCACGAAACTGCGGAAGTCGAAGGCGGCGCGGCTGTCCGGGGGTGAAAAACGTCGGCTGGAGATCGCGCGTTGCCTGGTATCGGACCCCGAGATCATCATGCTCGACGAACCGTTCGCCGGCATCGATCCGGTGACGGTACAGAACATCCAGGTCATCATCCGCCGGTTGTGCGAACAAGGTATTTCGATCCTCATCACGGACCACGCCGCTCGGGAAATCCTGCAGGTGACCGACCGCGTGTATATCATCAGCAGCGGGACGGTACTCTGCCAGGGACCGCCGGAAGAAGTGAAGCGGCATCCCGACGTGAAACGCATCTACCTGGGCGACCTGGACGACGAAGGGGCCACGGGGGCGGCGCGAACGGCGGGGGTACGGCCCCCACATACAAGTTCGCGGCGCGACGATCTCATGAGCCTGCGACGACGTCCGTAGCGGAAGTCGCAAGACATCGCGTCAGCGGCGTCGGAAGACTTCCGAAACTCTCGCGAGTTCCCCTGCCCGATCAACGCCCCGCGCCGGTCTGCCGCAGAAGCTCCTGAAACGGCTGCTCCCAGCCATACTTCTCGAGTTGCTCCGTGGCCTGCAAATAGCGAATTAGTTTCGCGGCGCCGGCGGCGTCCCCCTGTTGCAGCATCGTCCGGGCCGTCCCATGCTTCGCCCGAAACCAGGCCGGCGAGCGGGGCGGGGATTGAGCCGCGACGATCCGCCACGAGTCGAGCGCTCGCTGCAGAATCGCCGCGTCGTGGCTCGGTAACAACATCTCCGCGAGTTCCTGCCGGTACGCCATCTCCTCGGGATGAGCTGCGATCACTTCGTTCATCAGCGCCACGGCACGAGCGAAGTTGCTCGCATCGGCGTGTGCCTGAGCTCGTAGCCGTGTTAATTCTTCCCGAACGGCGGGTGCGAGTTCCGCTTTCCGCGCCCAGACGCTATCGCTGGCCGCCAGCGCCAACTCGGCCAATTCCCGGCGCGGCTTTCCCTGGGGAGACCGGTTGCCCAATTCACGCACGAGACGCGTAAACGTCAGGACCTCTTCCGGCGGAGTGTCCTCTATGTCTGCAATGAGCTGTCGTGCGTCGGGCATGCGCCCCGGCTGGTCGGCCATGACGACCGCCAGGACAAGGCGGGCGGTGGTGAGCCAGTCCGCGGGAGCTGGCGGTTGTCCTTCGATGGCCTGGCGGAGCAGTTGTTCCGTCTCGCCGCGCATCGTCGTCGTGAACCGCAGTTGCAGGCGGGCCACCGCGAGCGCGGCTTGGCGGTTGGTGGCCGTCCAACGGGCGGGAGGTTCTCGGCCCTGCGACCAGGCAGCGTCGTGGAAGAAGCGGATGGCTGGGCCTGCGAGATCCGCCACCCGGTCGCCCTGGGCTGTTTTCGACGACAGAAACGCCGTCCAGCACCGCTCGGCGCCCGCCAGCGACTCGGCATAACTGTCCGCGGCCTCTGGAATGGACTGGTAGGCGGCGATCGCCTTGAGCCATTCCTGCTCCGCCTCCATCAGTCTGCCTAGCCACAGCCACGCCTGCGGAGCCGACCGGGCGTACGGCCACGTCGCCAGGTGTTCTCGGAGCCACGATTCGTACTGGCCGATCTGACTTGCGTCGGTGCGGCACCATTCCGCGAGGTGGACGATGCCGAGCAGGTGAGCGCCTGGGGCTTGCGAGTGTCCCACCGCGCCGAGGGCCAGGTCGCGGAACCGCCGCGCTGCGTCCGCATGCTGGTGGCGTTGCCGCTGCACGAGCGCCGCTTTATATGCTAGATCGAACGCCTCGGTAGAGCCCGGTGGCTGCCTGGCGGCGGCCTGGTCGTAGGCCGCCAACGCTTCCTCGAATCTGCCTTTCAGGTACAGATCATCCGCAGCTCGCCGCAGAATCTCGACGTTTCCTCCTCCATGTTGACCACCGACGCGGACGAGCAGAATTTCAGCGCGCCGTCCCCAGTAGGGTCCGTAGTTCTGCTCGACATATTTCACCGCAGCGATCGCCTTTTCCTGCCACTGTGCAGCCTCATTCGTGCGTTTCGCTTCCGCATCCGCCTGCCATTGGGCCACGTAGCACTCCAGGAAGGCGAAATCGAGTTCCGCGGAAGTGACACCCCGATCCTGCCGCCCGGCCTCCATCACACGACGCGCCGCGGCGAGGTCCCCGCGGTCGAGGTGGGTTCGGATCGTTTCGGCTCGGGCCCGCAACCGGATCGGCGCGGGAACGCCTTCGCCCTGCAGCGCCTCCAATTCTGAGATGGCCGCCGGAAAATCCTTCAGCAGTCGGTGGCATTCGGCCCTCGCCACGGTCACCTGGCGCGCCAGATCGTCGTCCAGCGCAACGTGCTGATTCAGCCGCTCGAGCGGCGCCAGCGATTGAGTGAGTGCCGCCACGCGATCGGGGCTGCTGGCCGGATAACACAGGGCCTGGTTGCGAAAGGCCCGGGCCAGCTCGTATAGCACATGCGTCTGGAGCTTCAATAACTCGTCCGGCGACAATTCGGTGGCCGCATCCGCTGGATTGGCACGCCGGCTGGCGGGAATCGCCTCGGCCAGATCCTGCTCCAGTTGCTCCAGCAGCCGCGTGGCCTGCCGGATCGTCAACCGGGCTTCCTCGAGCGCCGCATCGCGTGCGGGAGCCACGTCGCTTTCCGCTCGCGCCAGCTCGCCCCGCGCGAGCGTGCCCAGCGCCGCTTGGGTCCGCACGACCAGCGCCGACGGAGTATGCTCACGAGTCGCCAGGTACTCGGCGGTGGCCTTATCGAACTGTTGCCAGATCCCGGCCCGTTGTTCCGGGGCCGATTGGATCGCATGTTCCGTCAGTGTGCGCAGCAGTTCAACGGTCAGCTCCCGCTGCTCCGCGGCGTTCGATGCGTGGGCCAGTTGCCGCCGGCAATGGAACTCGGCGAGATCGTAGAGCCGGCGCTCGCGCAGGCCGGCCAGCAGTTGCTCATCGGCCGACAGAAGATCGGCGCCCCAGGTGCCGCCGGCGAACAGCAGCGTGGCTACCAACCCGCACGCCAATTGCCAGGTAAGTCGCGACGGAAACGGACCGGGCGAGCCGGCCGGCGCCGGCTCAAGCCGCTCCACTCGTTGCCGTGCGGGCGCGCGGCGATCAAGACCGGGGTCGTTCATCGCGTCGCCTCCGCTTGAGCCGCCTGGGCCTCCGGTGAGACGGCAAATTGCACCTGCTCGAAACCCACGATCCGCGCGACGTCGTAGACATCGATCACGTGGTCCAACGGCACATCCGCGTCCGGCGCGACGACGACCGGTGCAGTCGCATTCGCGCTGAAGATCGCGTCCAATCGCTCCTGCAGCGCGGAGAGTTGATCGAGCGTCACGTCGTTCAGCTGCCAGACGGGCCGTTGATCACGCCACAGGATCCGGAGCTGCACATCGGCAAAATCGGCTTCCGGTGAAGGAGGACGCACCGTACCGCCCCCGGTCGCCGGCCGGTCCGCTTCGCTGACGCTGCTGGGCAACACATACTCGGCGATCTGGAAACTGGCGGTCCAGACAAAGAAAATCAGGAGCAAGAAAACGACATCAATCAGCGAAGTCATTTTCAGTTCGCCCACGCCGTGTTTGTCGTGATATATGGATACTCGCCGCATCTAGCGCACCTCATCGGTGCGAAAGACGCTGAACGACACGTCCCAGATGCCGGCCCGAGCACAGGCCAGCAGCAGCGGTTCGACGTGGCGATAGGCGACAGTCCGGTCGCCGCGAATCCGGACCTCGAGCGGTCCCCCCGCCGCGCTGGCCGCATGGCGGAGCCGGCCGCTCAAGTCCTGTGTGCGGACCGGGTGCCCGGCCAGCAGCAGCCGGCCATCGGCCAGGACGTTCAGCGTCAGTCGCCGGGTCTCGGTCGCAGCCGGCTTGTTGCCGCTGTCGGCCAGCGGCAGGGGCAAGGCCATCTGCGCCTCTTGCTTGACGAGATGGCTGGAGATCAGGAAGAAGATGATCAGCTGAAACACGACATCGATCATGGGCGTGAGATTGATGCCGACTTCACTCCGACCCACGTTGCTGGGAATCCGCATCAGCGAACTCCTTCCATGGGTGGCGGTGGCGGAGCCGGTCGAGCGGGCGTGGTTCGCTGGGGCGTTACCACCTTGGCTCGTTTCAGGGGACTGAAAACGTGCACTGCAATCCCCGAGGCCTCGGCGATGTGCTGGTCGATGCGATTGCGAAACACGGCGAAGGCCCCCAGCGCCGGGATGGCAATCATCAGTCCCACGACAGTGGTGACCAGCGCCTGGTAGATCCCTTCTGCCAGATCGGCCGCACCGGCCGAGCCCTGAGTCCGTGCGACCTGGTGGAAACAGAGGATCATGCCGACCACCGTCCCGAGCAGGCCGACCATGGGCGCAAGGTTGGAGAGGACGTTCAGATATTCGAGCTTGCGGAACAATCGTGCGGATTGCTCGGCCACGGCGTCTTCCAGCGCTTTTTCGACCGCGGTCCAGCCTCCTTCGACCTCCGCCAGACCCTGCTGCAGGATGTAGGCCAGCACGCTCGGCTGATTCCGGCAAGCCTGGTCGGCATCGGCAACACGCCCTGCCAGCAAGAGCTGCCGCACCTCATCTCCCAACCCAGCGGGTAACAGCTTCTGACGCCGCAAATTCAGGACGTGCTCGAACACCAGGTAGGCCGACAGCATCGACATGCCGATCAGGACGAGCATGATCGCGACCCCGACCGGGCCACCCGAGAAGACGATACCCAGAAACGTCTCCGGGGGCTGGCTCGCGCCGGCCGCCGTCGAGTCCTGGCCCGGCAAGCCGTTCACGCCGCCCATCCAGACCAGCACGGCCAGCACAGCATGATGCCATCGCATGGGGCAGATTCCTTATTCGCTCGATTGCGGCCGTTGTGATTCGTCGCTGGCCTGAAGTGCGCGGCGGGCTTCCGCCACCACGGCGGCGTCCCCGTGGCGGTCCACGATCTCGCGATACAACCGCCGGGCACCTTCGCGGTCCTGCAGCTTTTCCAATTGCCGGCCCGCTTCCCACAATGCATAAGCTGCCAGCTCTCGTTCACGCGGAAACTGAATGGGCACCCGCATCCACATCAACGCCGCCTCCTGCGGGCGATCCAGTCGAGCGAGTGCCTGCCCGAGCAGATACGACGGGCCCGCCCTCAGTTCCGCGGGCATCCGCTCCCAGCGGCCCAGCCACCGCTCCAACTCGTCGGCTTTCACCGTCGCCTGTTGAGCCCGCCACAGCTGGGCGTCGGCCAGGAACGCGATGCGGGCATCCGGATGAGCGACGAATCCCCGCAGGGCTTGGAGCGCCGCCGCACGTTGCGGCGACGCGAGCAGCCAGCTCGCGCCGATCAACACGGCCACCGGCGAATCGGACCTCGCCATCCACGCGGCGGCCTGCCGCTCGGTCACTCCCTCGCCCGGCCGGCTCAACCAAGCGATAGGGATCGCGTCGAAATAGTTCGTCCGGACATCGTCGCGGCACAAGGCCAGGAACAGCTCGACGGACTGTTCCACCTGCCCCACGGACCGCAGGCACCAGATCCGCTGAGCGACCAGCCGCCGCCGCACCCAGGGGCGCTGCTCGGCCTGAATCGCTTGCTGGTATGCCGCCGAGGCCTCGGAAAACTTCCCCGCGTCAAACAACGCATCGGCCGCCTGGTGCGGCGCGGGCCAGTCGCTGTCTACCGACAATACCCGGGCGGCGTCCACGTCTTCCTCGCGACCGTCCGCATGGCGCAGGCGCAGCACCGTACCGGTGTATTCCAGCACTTCGCCCTGCATGCGAACGGTGCCTGGTCGCGCCTTCGACCGGACCACAACCGTCTCGGCGGCGCCGACCGCCTCCACTCCATTCAGCACCATCGCGGCCACCGACACACCCAGCCCCACCCGTAACCCCTTCCGCCAGGAAGGGGGCTTTCGCTCACAGCCGGCCATACCATGGATCGCTTCGATCATTTCCCGCGTCCCAGCGTGGTCACGTCGACATACACATGCTGACCGCGATTGCTGCGGGCCAGCCGGACGAGGAAGTTTTCGCCGCCCGTGAAGGATCCCACTCCAAACTCAATGCAATTGATAATCGCGGACGCGCGATTGCGCCGGCTCAGATCGGCGATCTCCCCCGGACTGAGCTCCGGTTCGTGGGCGTCGGTCAAGAAGAAGATCACGTCCGGTCCCATGCGCAGCGCCGCTTCCAGCGCCTCGCGATGATGCGTCCCGCCGACGGGCTGGATGCGAGCGACGAAATCCGACGCCAGGCGGCGATTCTCTTCCGAGGCGAACAGGATCGTGGGTGGACTGGGAGCCGCCGGATTAAAGATGAACGGGTGATCGTTGTAAAAGACGATCTGGAATTGGTGCAACTCGCCGAGATCCGCCAGGCTCTTCAGGAGTTCCGCTTTCGCCGCCGCGAGCGGGCGTCCTTCAAAGCCACCCATGCTCGCCGAACGGTCGAATACGTAGAGAAACTTCGAGCCCTGACCGCCCGCCCCGAAAACCTGGGTACGAGCCTGGCCCCCCACGGTTCCGCGCCCCTGTCCGGTGCCATTGGACGCGGTAAATCCCGACGCATTGGGCAATCCCACTCCGGCCGCGTTAGCTTGCCCCGCCGTGACGGCCTGCGGCAGGGAAGCCGCCAGCTGGCCTGTAAAACTGTCGACCGACGGCAGCTGGCTGATCACCTTTTGCTCGGCCACAGCCCCGGACGGAACCGTGGACTGCCCGGACACCGACTCGGCCAAGGCCGTGTGGTCCTGACGGTCGCCGCTTTCGTCCCCCGACTCGCGAGCGACCAGGGCAATCCCGACCGATCGGTCCGGTTCGCCCGGCGGAGGTTGCGCAATCACTGGCGCCAGCAGTCCGCAAGCGATCAAGACGGTGGCATGCAGCACGACCGACAAGAGCCATGCCGGCCAGCGCGTCCCGTCGGCCAACTCAGCTGTTTCCGGTTCGTAGTCCCCTGCGTCGCGCATCACTCCTCAGAATCCCCCACGTCCCCAGGCGCTATCCCCTTGGCCCCAGGCGGTCGCCCCGGGCGACGAACCAGTCACTCGGCCGGCCCACCGCGGCAACCTCCTTGATACGGCAATTCCCGCGGCCGGACCAGCCAAGATTCGTCCGCCCAACGGCCTGAAAAACGATGCCCCTTCGATAGAAGCGGCATCACTCCTATAATTTGACCAGCCACCCCGAGGAGGACGACAGATTGGAAGTCATTACGTTTCCCCATCCTACGCTGCGGTACCAGTCGAAACCAATCCGCCGAGTTGACGCGGAGCTGCGCCAGTCGATCCAGGAGATGTTCGAGCTGATGTACGAACATCGGGGGATTGGGCTGGCAGCGAATCAAGTCGATCTTCCCTTGCGGCTGTTCGTCATGAACCTCGAAGGGGAGCGGGGCAAGGGCGAGGAGTTCGTCTTCATCAATCCCGTGATCAGCCATCCCAAAGGGACGGAAGAACGCGAAGAGGGATGCCTGAGCCTGCCCGAGTTGTATGCGCCCGTCGTACGCCCCAAACGCGTGCGGATTCAAGCCTACGGGATCGACGGGCGCGAAATCCAGGCGGACGTCGACGGCCTGTTCGCCCGGTGTGTGCAGCACGAGCTCGACCATCTGGACGGCGTCCTGTTCATCGACCGGGTCCACGAAGCACGGCTGCCTGAGCTCCAGGATGCGCTGGACGAGTTCGCCACGGACTTCGATAGCCGCAGGGCGACCGGCGGGATTCCCTCCGACGAACAAATCGCCAGCCGGCGTGCCGGCCTTGAGAGTCGGTATTGTTGATCGACCGGCCAGCAGCTAACCAATCTCCGGACCGCACCATCCTCCGGGACACGGAACCATGCGTTTGATCATGATGGGCACCGGACCGTTCGCCGTGCCGACTTTCGAGTCGTTGCTGAACTCGCCGCATCGCGTCATGGCGCTCGTTACGCGTCCCGCCGTCGCCGTCCAGACGCGGGGAAAACCGAAGGCCGTTCCTCAGCCGATGCGCGAGGTGGCACAGCGCCACCAGCTGCTGACGCTGGCCCCCGACGATGTCAATGCATCAGCAGCTCAGGACGAGCTCCGGAAGCTCGATCCGGAGTTACTGGTCGTATGCGACTACGGCCAACTCCTCTCCGCGGAGACTCTGGCGATCGCGCCCTTGGGCGGCATCAATCTCCACGGCTCGTTATTGCCCAAGTACCGCGGCGCCGCCCCCGTGAACTGGGCCATCTGGCAAGGGGACACCGAGACCGGCGTCACCGTCCTGCACATGACACCCCGACTCGACGCCGGCCCCTCGCTCGTCCAAGCCAGCACGCCCATCGGCCCGGATGAAACCGCCCAGGACCTCGAACCGCGGTTGGCGAGGCTGGGTGTCGAACCGGTCCTCACGGCCCTGCACATGCTCGAAGCTTGGGATCGAGCCAGCCCCTTAGGGATCGTGCAGGACCGTGCCCTGGCAACCAAAGCGCCGCGGCTGAAGAAGAGCGACGGCTGCGTCGACTGGTGTCAGCCGGCCGCGGTCATCTACCGGCAGTTCCGAGCCCTCCAGCCGTGGCCGGGTGTCTATACCGAGTGGCACCGTCCGGGCCAGCCGCCGCTGCGACTGATCCTGCTCCAGCTGCGTCCCGCGGACGGGCCCGTCGCCGGACCGCCGGGCGCGGTCCACGCGAGTGAGGACGGCACGCTATGCGTCGCCACTGGCAACGGCGCGATGTCGGTGTCGCGGTTGCAGCCCGCCGGCCGAAATGCCATGTCGGCCGCGGAATTCCTGCGCGGCTACCAGCCGCGCCCCGGTGACACGTGGGGCGGTGCTCCACCCGTGTATCCGAAGTCGCGACTTCCCTCTTAGCGGAAGTCGCAAGACTTCCGAATCCGCGGATTTCGCTGGATACCACGGAAGTCTTACGACACCGCTGACGCGGTGTCTGCGACTTCCGCTACATGACTGGCGACTTCCGCTACGAAGGAGGAATGGCCAGGATCTTCGACACGCTGGTCTCAATCGTGCGGCAGAGATCGTCGAGCATCAGGTCGTCCTCGCTGATCCCGAACGGGTCTTCGATTTCTTCGGCGATCATCTCGACGCCAATCATGAAGTAGGCCAGCATCGCGACGGCGGGGATCATCCAGTAGCTGAACGCTTCGACGAGGCCCCATGGCAGCGTCAGCAGATAGATCGCGATCGACTGTCGAATAAACCAGCGGTACGAAATGGAAATCGGCGATTTCTGAATCCGCTCGCAGGCGCCGCAAATATTCATCAGGGACGCGGCATGCTGATCGAGAAACAACAGCTCGAAGCCGCCCAGCTGTTCACCCTGGCGCCACTCCTCCAGCTGTTCGTAGATCCGTTGGGAAATATAGGCGGGCACGTGGACGGGCTCGTCGGCCGAGCCGGTAAAGCTGCGGAGCTCGTTCAGCCGCACGCCGCCGCGCAAATGCCCTTTCAAGGCGACCGCGAAGTCGACGAGCCAGCCGCCCAGCCGTCGTTTTTCCAGGGTGTCCGCCCGCACGCAGGCCTGCACCTTAATGGCCAGATTGCGGGAATCGTTGACCAGCTGACCCCACAGTTTGCGACCTTCCCACCAGCGGTCGTACGACGTGTTGGTCCGGAACACGAGCAGCACGCCCAGCACGAGACCAAAGAAACCATGAAAGCCGGCCCCCAGCGACTCAAAGCCGGGCCATAACAGCTTGTCCAGCAAGAGCACCAGACCGGCGTAGGCCGCGAATCCTGCCACCGACAATCCGATTCGGCCGAACACGGGCGTATTATGAAACGCCACCCACGGGCTGATCATGCCATCCTCCCTGCCGCTGGTAACCTCGCGCCGCACAGCGCGCAGCGAATCACCGGCAGGATTGTAGGTCGGTGCCAGCGGACAGGGAACCGGGCCCCTTGTCAGACCCGCGGGGCGCCCGACAATGCCCGCAACGCCCGGCGATGCCGCTACCTCGGCCCTGCGGCCGCGCCGCGGTTCCTCAAGGAGTAATATGCGCTATGGTGCAACGACTCGTCGCCGGCCTTCATCGTTTCAAGAACACAGTCTTCCGGGAGCAGCGCGAGCTGTTCGAGCGTCTGGCGACCGGGCAGAATCCCGATACCCTTTTCATCACGTGCTCGGACTCCCGCATCGATCCGAATCTGATCACGCATACGTCCCCGGGGGATTTGTTCGTCCTGCGCAATGCCGGAAACTTGATCCCGGCACACGGCGCGACCAGCGGCGGAGAAGTCGCCACCATTGAATTCGCCGTCGTCGGGCTCGGGGTTCGCGACATCGTCGTTTGTGGCCATTCCCATTGCGGAGCAATGAAAGGACTGCTTAACCCCGAGGGGCTGACCGAGATGCCCGCCGTTGCCGAGTGGTTGAAACATGCCGAGGCCACACGGCGGATCGCGCGCTCGAAGTACTCGCATCTGGACGGGAACGAGCTGCTGGAGGCCGCGATCGACGAGAATGTGCTCATGCAGCTCGAGAACCTCCAGACGCACCCGGCTGTGGCCGCCGCGCTGGCGCAGGACCAGCTGAAGCTGCACGGCTGGGTGTACGACATTTCCACCGGCGAAGTGTATGCGTACGACCACGTAGCCGCTCAGTTCGCACCGCTCGGCGATATTCGTCCGAGCGGTATGCCGGCCCCGGCTCGCATTGCGGACGTGGCCTCCGGCGATATGCGGTTTCCCATCTGATGCCGGACGGCTCCGCCGTTCAGGGCTTCGACTGCCCAAGAGCCCGGCGGAGCAGATTGTGCGTGATGCGCTGGACGCGTTCGTCGGGACCGTGCGGGCGCGTCCAGTGCGTCCACGGGAGCGTGTGGCCGGGCGGTGAGCTGAGTCCCTGGGCCCAGAAGATCGTGGCCGCGTTAAATACGAAGTTGCCCTTCGGTCCCGGATAGATCGTCGCCGTCCACCGTTGAGGCCGTACGCCGCCCGACAGGGCGATACCTTCGCCGACGATCTCCAGCCCCGGGATGTCCGCCGGCGGATCGCCATGGTACTCCCAGCCGATCAGCCCTGCGATGCGATCCCCGCGCCGCATGCCCGTCCCCTCGAACATCCAGTGGTCGGGCCGAGTGCAAATCCAGTCGCCGCCGCCATTCACCGGCTCAACGTTTCGAGCGCCCATCAGATAACCTTCGTCGGGCCCCCGGTGAGGGAACGGGCCATGGTCTTTCTCGCGATCGACCGCGTATTTGTAGTCGCCACCAAAGGGCCCTCCCCGAAACATAATCCGCTTCGGTGCCCCGCTCGACGACGGCCGCAGCGGAGTGACCCAACAGACCGAATTCCCCGACAGGAACAGCAGGCTGACTCCCTCGTCCCGCATCTTGAGCACGCTCTCGTATTGCTGGATGTCCCAGTATTCGTCGTGACCGACGCTGATAAAGGTCTTGCATTTCAGACCATGGTCCGGAGTGACCATGTCGCTGTTCGAGCAATACGTCACGTCGTAACCATGCTGCTCCAGGAAGTAGCACAGCGGGAACTCAAACGGCAGGAACTCACCCGAACCCACGGTGAGCGGATCGTTGACGACCCCCTGAAACTGTGCCTCCCGGCCATACGGCCGGTCGAAGCTGACATCGGCCCAAGGACCCTGGTTCCCCTTCGGGTGCGTATAGACCGAATAATTGTCCGGCCAGCGGTTGTAGGCCTGCCAGGTATTGTCCGAACACTGGAACAAGATGTCCGCGGGACGATCATCACGCACGATAAACACGACGTAGCTCTGCCACGGCCCGGTGGATTCGTCGGGCGGCAGCAAGGACAGGCGGCCCAGATACACGCCGCTCGGCCAGTCCGCCGGGATTTCGAGCGATGTCGTCGCCTTCCACGTGCACTCGCGCAGATTCTTGTTGCCGATCCCCGGCGTAGACTGCGTCTGGCCCATGAACGGGCCCAGTTTTTTCATCAGCCGAGCACCTCGACCGCCATAGTAGCCCATACGGAAAATCTCGAGACCGAACTGCTGCGGTGGATTCGTCGACACGCAGATGTCGATCGACTCGCCCGCCGCCACGCTCTGCCGGGAACAGTATCCTTCGATCCACGGCGAACGGAATCCATCAATGCGGTCGAGCCGCACGCGGGTCAGTTGCCAGTCGGTCGCCCCGGCCAGCGCATTCTCGCGTGTGATGAGCGTCGGATCGCGGTCGGCCGCCCGCGCGATCGCCATGCCTCCCATCGCGGCGAACATACCGCAGAGGGCCAGCAGACACATTCCAGACAGTTCGACGCGGCGCATCAGATGGGACATGGCAGCAGACTCCCGCAGGTTGGTGCATCTAGTGGACATCAATATCCACAAAATCCTGCGCCAGCCAAGACGGTTCATCGCGGAAGTCGCCAGACGCGTCGTCGCAAGACTTCCGGAACTCTCGCGACGGGTGTGGCACTGGCTCTGCCGACGGGTGTGGCACTGGCTCTGCCAGTGCATCCCTCTTCAAGCCACCTACCCCAACGGAGGGCACTGGCCGAGCCAGTGCCACACCTGCCGGAACTCTCACGAGTTCCGCTATGAGCGGGAACGGGGTATCATCGTTCGGCTCCGATGCCGCTCCTGGCTCACTCCTGACTCGCGAGGCTATCATGTCCCGATCCGCTATCGTCCTGGTTACGTGCCTGGCCTGCCTCTCCGCCTCGGCGGTGTGCGCGCATGAACCGCTGCGCGTGGGTGTCGCGGAAGCCGACATCACTCCCCCCGAAGGATTTCCGGTGGCGGGCTACTACCACGAACGGCTGGCGACCGGCGTCCGCGACCCGCTGAAAGCGAAAGCGATTGTGCTGCGGGGCGGCCATGATCGGGCAGCCGTGGTCGGCTGCGACTTGACCGGCATCGCGATCGATTTGAGTACCGAGGTGCGCCGGCGAGCCTCCGCGAAAACGGGGATTCCCGCCGACCACATCATCCTGACCGCGACGCATTCCCACACCGCACCGGACTACACTCGCGACTTGTACCTGTACCTGCAGGAGAGCGCCGCGTCGGACGCTCCCTCCCAGCGTTACGCGGCACGGCTGATCGACGGCATTGTCACGGCCATCGTCCGCGCCAATGCCAACCTCGAACCGGCGGTTCTCGCCGCAGGCACGGCCACACAAACCACGCCCGTCTCGTTCAATCGCCGCTTTGTCATGCGGGATGGCAGCGTCCGCACGTGGATGAAGCTGAACAACCCCGAGGTGGTGCGTGCGGCGGGCCCCATCGATCCCCAGATCGGCCTCGTGCTGTTCCGAGGTCCCGACCAGCAACCGCGCGGCCTGCTCAGCAATTTTGCATTGCATCTGGATACAGTCGGCGGAACACTGTGGAGCGCCGACTACCCGTACTTCATCGAACAGTCGGTGCGGCAGGCCCTGGGCAGCCAGGTGATATCGGTTTTCGGAACCGGTTGCTGCGGCGACATCAACCATTCGGATCCCTCGCGTGCCGAGCGCAACACGACCGACATCATCGGAAAGTCGCTGGGCGAGTCCATCGTCGGCGCGTTGCCGCAACTCCGACCGGTCACCGATCCGCGGCTGCGCGTCCTGCGCGCCGTCGTCCCGGTGCCACTGCAACCGGCCCCGCCGGCCCAGGTCGAGAGGGCCCAGGCGTTGCTGCCGCAGGCCAAAGCCGGCCAGAAAGTGGAGTTCTTCGATCTTGTCACCGCCTACAAGTCCCTGATGCTCGCCCAACTCCGCGACTCGTCATCCGGAGCCGTGGCGGATGAGCACCTGAGCTGGGGGCTGACCCACACGTGGCGCGGCGTCGGGGAAAAGCTGCCCGTCGAGGTACACGTCCTGACGTTCGGCACCGACGTGGCCCTCGTCTTTCTGCCCGGTGAGATCTTCGTCGAGCTGGGGCTGGCCATCAAACAGGCCTCCCCCTTCCCGACGACGGCGGTCATCGAGCTGGCAAACTGCGTCGAGACGATTTATGTCCCCACGCGCACGGCTTATGCGGTGGGCAGCTACGAGGTGACGAATACGACTTTGGAGCCCGGCGCCGGCGAGATGCTGGCCGAAGCGGCCGTACGCCTGCTGCGCACCGCCGCCGAAGATAATTAGCTCGTCACTTCCGCTCGGCGGCTAACCGGTCCTGCCATTGCCGCAACCGCTGCAGCGCATCGAGCGGCGTCAGCGAGTTAATGTCCAGTCCGCGGATCTCGTCGATCAGCGGATGATCGAACGGAGCGAACAGCGTGAGCTGAATATCGCCTCGCCGCTTCGACTTCCGCCCGCTCGCCGCGATTTTCGGCCGGCCCTGACTATCCAGGTGCTCCGACTCCAGCAAATTCAAGATCTGCTTGGCCCGCTCGTTGACGGTGCGCGGGATCCCCGCCAGCCGCGCCACATGGATGCCGTAGCTCTTGTCCGCGGCGCCATCGATAATCTTGTGCAGGAACACCACCTGCTCGTCCCACTCGCGGACAGCCACATTCAAGTTGCGGACGCCGCCGAGCGTACTTCGCAGGTCCGCGAGTTCGTGATAGTGGGTAGCGAAGAATGTGCGACAGCCGATGTGGTCGTGCAGATGCTCGACAATCGCCCAGGCAAGCGACACGCCGTCGTAGGTGCTCGTGCCGCGGCCGATTTCGTCCAGGATGACCAGGCTGCGCGACGTGGCCGTATTGAGGATGCGAGCGGTCTCGGTCATCTCGACCATAAACGTACTCTGGCCGCGGGACAATTCGTCGCTGGCGCCGACCCGCGCGAAAATCCGGTCGGCCACACCGATCGTCGCGGAACGCGCGGGCACAAAACTTCCGGTTTGAGCCAGCAGCGTCAACAGCGCGACCTGACGGATGTAGGTGCTCTTGCCGGCCATGTTGGGCCCGGTGATCAGCAGGATCATGCCCTCGTCGGGCGAGGCGACCGCATCGTTCGGTACGAATGTCCCCTGCGGTTCGATCAGATCGAGGACCGGATGCCGGCCTTCGACGATATTCAGCACCGGCTGCTCGACGAGCACAGGCCGGCAATACCCGCGTTCGCGCGCCAGCTCGGCAAACGAGCCTAACACATCCAATTGAGCGAGCACGTCGGCGGTCGCTCGCAGGCGGCGGCTGACCGTTTGGACCAGGTTACGCAGGTCCAAAAACAACTCGTATTCCTGGGCCTTCGCCCGTTCGTCCGCCGTCAGCACCTTCTCTTCGTACTGCTTCAAATCCGGCGTGATGAAGCGCTCGGCGTTCTTCAGGGTCTGCTTGCGGATGAAGAAGTCCGGTGCCTTGTCGCGATGCGAGTTTGTCAGCTCGATGTAGTAACCGAAGACTTTGTTGAAGCCGACCTTCAGGCTCGGAATGCCCGTCTGTTCGACGATGCGGGCCTGATACTGGGCAATCCATTGCTTTCCGCCCGCGGCCAACTCCCGCAGTTCGTCAAGCCCGGCATGAAATCCGCTGCGCAGGAAGCCGCCGTCCTTGGCCGACAGGGGGCAGTCATCGACCAGGGCGGCGGCGAGCTGCTGGCAGATTTCAGGGCAATCGTCCAGCTGTTCGTGCAACTGTCGTAACAACGGACTGCGGCCGGCGCTCAATCGCTCTTTCAGTGCCGGCAAACTGGCCAGCGTGCGTCCGATGAAGCTCAAGTCGCGCGGCGTACACCGCCCCGTGGTGACGCGCGACAGGAGCCGCTCGAGGTCATAGACTCCGCGCAAGTACTCGCGGACGTCGCTACGCAAGCCGCCTTCCCGCATCAGCTCGTCGACCGTATCCAGTCGCGCTTCGATAGCCTCCCGCTGGACGAGCGGGCTCCCGATCCACTCGGCCAGCAAGCGGGACCCCATCGCGGTGATCGTCCGATCGATCATGGCCAGCAGCGATCCGTCGCGACGGCCATCGCGGATCGTGCGCGTGATCTCCAGACTGCGGCGGGTCGCTTCGTCGATTTCCAGCGCGCCCTGGCTGCGGTAGGGGACGAGTCGATCGAAATGTTCGAGCTGCGCCTTCTGCGTTTCCTGCAGGTAGTCGAGCACGGCGCCAGCAGCTCGAATCGCCGTCGCATCCTCGTCACCGAAGCCGAACCCTTCGAGGCTGGTCGAGCCGAACTGACGGGCCAGGTTGTCGCAGGCCGACTGGTGGGAAAACGCCCAGGACGGACGTTTCGTGACAACCGTGCGGCTGGCGATCTCCGCCGGAAGCGGCGGGTCCTCCTCGCCGACCAGACACTCGGCTGGACTGATCCGTGCCAGCTGATCGACAAACTGTGCGGCATGACAGACGGCCGCCAGAAAACGCCCTGTCGAGAGGTCGGCCCAAGCCAGGCCGATCTCCGCCTCCCGTCCTCGGCCGCCCCGCGCGATCGCCGCGAGGTAGTTGCTGCTGTGCGGATCGAGCAAAGCATCGTCCGTTACGGTGCCCGGAGTGACGACCCGCGTGATTTCGCGTTTGACCAATCCCTTCGCGAAACGCGGATCTTCTACCTGTTCGCAGACTGCGGCTCGCTGCCCCGCCGCGATGATCTTTGCGAGATACCCGTTCAACTGGTGGTGGGGAAACCCCGCCATCGGAATCGGGTTATCTCCCTTGTCCCGGCTCGTCAGCGTCAATCCCAGGACTTGGGCGGCAAGCTTGGCGTCGTCGAAAAAGAGCTCATAGAAGTCGCCCATTCGGAACAGCAACAAGGCATCACCCGCCAGTTCCTTGGCGTCGCGATACTGCTGCATCATGGGCGTCGTCTGCGTCGTCGACATCTCCGGAATCGTATCAGCGGCATCCCGGATCCGGGAGTGGGGACCGACGTCAGCGACAGAAGGTAAACGTCTCCCACGAAGCCCACGCGCACCAACTCCACAGCCCCGACCACCAGCCCCACGATCGCTGGCACAAGCTCCCCTGCGGTTCGACCTCGGGCAGCGCCACCACAATGGGCGACCTGTGCGTGGGCGCAAGCCGGCTGACCAATTGTGCCGGATTGATCGCGTAAGGCCGCGTGAGCTCATGACGACCCGTTGTGGCGAGCGCCGACGCGACCAGTTCGGCGCAGTGAATGCCGTCACCGGGTCGGCTGCGCACATAGCCTTTGACCGAGTAACGGCGCCCCAGCTGGGAATCGAGAAAGGCCTTCAGATCGGTCAGCTCTTTATCGGTGTAGTCCGTGCGGGGCGGATAGAGCCGCACTCGCAGACGACTGGATTCGCGCCGCCGTCGGTTGTGTTCGCCCAATTCTTCGTAGTAGCTGGCCAACGGGATCCTGCGTACGACAGACGGCGTCGCCTCGTACACCCATTCACGCCCGTCTTTTTGTAGCACCAGACCCACATGGGTCACTTCCGACCGCGTATAGGCTTCGACGATCGGGTTGCTGTTCTCCAGCACGATGACGGAACCGTCCGGAATATTGGCAGCGGCGCACAGCAGCGCACAACACCAGCCCAGGGCATGCATGGCAATCCTCCGCGAAGGTACTGCCATTATTACGCGGGTCGCCCGAAAGCCAAGTTGCTGTCTTCCTGTGGGGAATATTGTCGGTCGCCGCGCTCACTGGTAAAGTCAGCCCAACGGCGCGGGTCTGGCGAGCCCCGTGTGACGCGTATCCTGTTTCGCATTCACCCCCCGACTGCCAACTGCGGAGAATCTCCGATGTCTCGTTACCTGACCGTCGCCCTACTGGTCACACTTCCCTTCTGCCAGCGGCTGCTGGCCGCGGACTGGCCGTCCTTTCGAGGTCCGTACGGGAACGGCCTGACGACCGAGTCCCAGTTACCGACGACCTGGGGACCGGACCAGCACGTGCGATGGAAAGCGCCGCTGCCGCGCCCGGGCAACGGCAGCCCCATCGTCTCGCACGGCCGAGTCTTCGTGACCAGCGCCGAGGACG
>JBFWYF010000021.1:0-21879 GCA_050186685.1 Pirellulaceae bacterium | reverse complement strand
CGCTGCCGCGTCCATGGAACAGGAATTCATTCAACGATTGCGCGAGCGGTTGCCGCAGTCGAATCTCGTGCGGGTGGGTATCGGTGACGATGCCGCCGTGATCAGGGACGTGGGTGAGCACGTCGTGACGACGGACATGCTGATGGAAGGGGTCGACTTCGAGCTGGAGAAGGTGGACCTGCGCCGTGTGGGGCGCAAGGCACTGGCCGTGAACCTGAGCGATCTCGCCGCGATGGCTACCGAGCCGTACGCTGCCGTCGTGGCGGTCGCCTTGCCGCGTGCGCAGGGCTTGGTCACAGGCGAGGCCCTGTACGACGGACTGTTGCCTCTGGCCCACCAGTTCGATGTGGCGATTGCCGGCGGGGATACGAACAGCTGGGACGGACCGCTCGTGATCTGCATCACGGCTTTTGGGCGCGTCACACCACGCGGTGCCCTGCTCCGTAGCGGTGCTCGGCCGGGGGACGATATTCTGGTCACCGGGGAATTTGGTGGCAGCCTGCTGGGCCGGCAGTTCGATTTCCTGCCTCGTATCGCCGAGGCCTTGTGGCTGCATCGCGGGTATGAGCTTCACGCGGGAATCGATGTCAGCGACGGATTGTCGCTGGACCTCGCGCGTCTGGCCGAAGCGAGCGGCTGCGGCGCCGAGCTGCACCTGGACAGGATTCCCATCTCCGTCGCGGCTCGGCAGCTAGCCGAGCAATCGCGTTCGCTCTCGCCGCTCGAACATGCTCTGGGGGACGGCGAGGATTTCGAGCTGATCCTGGCAGTCCCTCCCGCAGAGACGGCCCGGCTGTTATCTTCGGAACTGCCTGTGCCCCTGACGCGTATCGGGCAATTCGTCCCCCAGTCGGGGCTGTGGCAAGTTCTCCCGGACGGTAGCCGCGTACCGCTGACGCCTCGGGGCTATCAGCACGCACTGACATGAACCCAATCCATTACGAGGCAAGACGGCTGGCGGAGACCGATGCGCTGGGTGCGGCCCTGGCCGAGCTGGTGCCCGACGGTACGACCATTGCCCTGTGCGGAACCCTGGGAGCTGGCAAGACTCGCCTGGTACAGGCGATCGCCGAGTGCTGCGGCATTGCGCGCCAGAATGTCGTAAGCCCGACGTTTGTACTCTGCCAGGAGTACCACGGTACC
The DNA here is from genome assembly GCA_050186685.1 of Pirellulaceae bacterium. GTDB lineage: Bacteria > Planctomycetota > Planctomycetia > Pirellulales > Pirellulaceae > CAZFLF01. The sequence goes on along the minus strand of JBFWYF010000021.1, from coordinate 20,736 downwards.
CGGTCGATCTACCATTTTGATGCGTACCGGCTGCGAGACGAGGAAGAGTTCCGTCAGCTGGGTCCGGACGAATGTTTTCAGTCGCCCGCGCTCGTGTTGATCGAGTGGGCTGACCGCGTCGAGGGTATGCTGCCCTCCGAGCGGCTGGAGATTCACATCGCCCACGGTGCGGACGACACGCGCCAGTTCGAGATTACCGGGTATGGAAGCCGGCTCGAACCGGTGATCCACCGACTCCGGGAACGCCTGCGAACCGGTGCCCCTGCGTGACGGGACGCTCAAGCTGTGCCTCGGCTGCGGTTAAATGACTTGTCCGCTCACAACCGATGGTACTCGCGGTACCACGCCACGAAGCGTGCGATTCCCTCTTCGATCGGTGTGGCGGGGCGAAAGCCCACGTCGCGGTCGAGATCGTCTACGTCGGCGTACGTCGCGGGCACATCCCCCGGTTGCATGTCGCAGTAGGTCTTGATGGCCGTGCGTCCAAGCGTCGACTCCAGTACCCCAATAAAGTGCGACAGCTCCACCGGCTGGTTGTTGCCAATGTTGTAGATCTTATACGGCGCGCGGCTGGTGCCAGGATCGGGTGTCTCACCGGACCAGGCCGCATTGCCGGTCGGTCGGCGGTCGGCGACACGCATCACGCCTTCGACAATGTCGTCGATGTATGTGAAGTCCCGCCGCATGCGGCCGTGATTGAACAGCTGGATCGGTTCCCCGGCCAGGATCGCCTTGGTGAACAAAAACAGCGCCATATCGGGCCGTCCCCAGGGACCGTACACCGTGAAAAACCGTAAACCAGTCGTCGGAAGCTGATACAGGTGGCTGTAGGTGTGGGCCAGCAGTTCGTTGGCCTTCTTCGTCGCCGCATACAGGCTGACGGGGTGGTCGACGTTGTCGTGCACCGAGAACGGCATCCGGGTGTTCGCGCCATATACTGAGCTGGAAGAGGCATAAACCAGGTGGCCTACGCCGTTATGCCGGCAGCCTTCGAGAATATTGACGAATCCGACCAGATTGCAATCAACATAGGCATGCGGATTCTGGAGCGAATAACGGACACCCGCCTGAGCGCCCAAGTTGATCACGACATCGAATGCGTGATCGGCAAACAGTCGTGCCATCCGGGGCCGGTCGGCCAGGTCCAGCCGCTGGAAGGTGAACCGCGGCTGTCCTAACAGCTGCTTCAGTCGGTCTTCCTTCAATTGGACGGAGTAGTAGTCGTTCAGGTTATCGATGCCGACGACCTCATCTCCGCGTGCCAATAGACGCCGAGTCAGGTGAAAGCCAATGAAACCAGCCGACCCCGTTACGAGAAATCTTGCCACGTCAGTCCTTTCTGCGTCGTTCCAGTAATTTGCAGTTCCATTGCGCCGGGGGCATGAACTACGGGCCGCGCAGCGAGGGAGTCGTGGGTGTCGCCTGTTGCGAGACAGACCACCAGTTCCGCCAGGCCCGCTGGTCGAAACCGAAGCTCTGTCCCCCTGAGAGCGATACCAGGGCCTGCAGCACGCCTTGGTTGGTGGCCTGATAAGGTATGATCAGGCCATCGCCGCCGGTCGCAAACGCCACCGGCTCGGGTAGTGCGGACATGCTGGACGCGGGAGCGGCCATCGGTGTCGGACCGGGGCTCAGCGGCGCCATCATCGTGACGCTGGTGCGACCGCTTCCAGGCAGAAAGTAGTATTGCACGGTGACCAGCGATTCGACCAGGGCCGGGATGGCTTGGCGATTCCCGAGCCGGCCCAGTATGTAGGCAGCCCGGTTCAGCCGGACGTTATTTCGATCCTGCAGTCGCTCGACCAGGGATTTCACCAAGGCTGGCGATTGTACTTTGGCGAGTTTGTCGACGCACCCATAGAAGACCTCCGGATGACGGTCGCTCATGGCCACGTACAACAACAGCTGAATGGCGCGCGGATCCTGGATTCCCGTTAGCGCCCGCACATACAGGAGACGCACCTCGGGCGAGTATTCACGCCGTAACGCATCCCCCAGGGCGTAGAGTGCAAAAGGATCGGTAATCGAGGCAATCGTGCGAGCGGCATCACGCCTCCGTTCAGTTCCGAGCTGTTGTCGCAGGCTCTTGAGCCTGCCTATCCACTCCCGCTCCAGACGCAGCTGCCGTTGCTGCTCCTCGTAGACCTCGACCTCTTGGGGTAATCGCCAGCGGCCACGGGAAAAGACATAGCCACGCTGCCGGAAATGTTCATCCTGGGTGACCCATTTCCCGTTGATCTCGGAGTACCCCAGCGCTCGCCAAGCCGCGGCGTGCCGGGGATCCAGCTCGACGACGCGTTCGAGATGGCGGATCCGCGGCGTCTTCAGGCCGCGCTCGTCACACCATTCCGCCAGCCGCCACTGAGCCTCGGCCGTATCAGGACAGCGGGGTGCGATTCGCTCATACTCCGTCATGTGCTCATTTTCTCGGATATGCTCCCGGACTTGCGAGCGACGCACGCGTAACCGGACACCGGCGTCGGTCGAGATGACATATTCCTGTTCGTTCATGGGTTCGGTCAGGACCCACTGGCCGCGCACCGTGCCGCCCGTTTGGAGATGGAAGACGTCCGCGCGCAGAGCGAAGCTGCCGCTCAGCCACGCCACGCAGAGCGTACCGATCGAAATGCGGGTTGTTGAGGCAGTGGGAAAGATCACGGTTTACGGTTGAGGCCCCCGGGTAGCCCAATATAAGGCTTCCCCCGAGAGGCTGCCAACTTTTCGGGAACGGGCCCAGTCGGCGCCTGAAGATTTCTTCGCCGCCTCGGATGGGTTACATTGGCACGCCGTCAAGCTTGAGATCAACGAGGAAATAGCTTTTCAATGCTCCCTCGCCCCTCGAGGTGGCGAGAGCGGGGGCAGGACATGCGCCAGTCATTTCCTCGGCGAGCCTAAGACCTGTTGGTTGTGAATGGGGAGCTATCCGTTGGCTCAGTATTACAGGCTGAACTTGGGGCGTTGCACATACGGCGAATTCTGGCGTCTCAGCCGCAATCCGATCGAGTTCGCACTGGCCGCGTTGCTCAAGACGTGCGGATTGCTGGGATCCGCCCCGGGAGGGCTTGGGCGGCCCGAGCTACTCATCCCGTTGGCGATCGCCGACCTGCCACCGCGTGTCTTCGCCAAGTTGGAATCTTGGCTAGCGCCGCTACAGCAACTCGGCTTCGCGCACGGTTTTGCCTATACGATTCCCATGGTCGGTGCCCAGGAAGGGTTCGCCATTGCCTTGCGAGGGCAGAATCCCTTAATCCTGGCCTCGCTCGTCTATGGACGTCAGCGATCGGAAGGGACGCAGATGGAACAAAGTGCCTTTGCCTTTCTAACGCCACTGCAAGGTACCGACTACCTCGTGACGAGCGGCAAAAAGAAGGAGCTGGAATCAGCGCCCCAGGCACGAGTCGAGCGATTGCCCGGCGCCGACGTACATACTGTCTATGCACGACATCAGCAGCGGATTGCCGCTACGCCCGACACGGTGCCCATCCGCACTGAAGCAGAATTCAACGCGTTCGTATTGCGATATAATCTGGACGAATTCGACTACTTCCTGCAGCGGGGCCTGTATTCGCCGATGAGCTCCGAAGAAGCCGAATTGCAGAAAGCTGTTCAGCTCGCCTTTCAAAGCGAGCCCTAGATGGGGGCCTATCACGGCATTCCGCCGCGGCTGCGGGTTAAACGAGCCGAGGCCGCCGGCCCGGAGGCGATGCCAGACCGGTCCAGCGGCCGCGGCAATCAGTTCTAAGTGCCAAGCCGAGCCAGCACGGCGTCCACGGCAGCTGCCGACTCCTGGGCTCCCAGCGGATCAGCAATGGCCCGCACCACCGCGGCCTCGATGTTAGCGGGATTGGGTGCGAGAGCCGGGTTGGTGAGCCGGCCGGCCGCCAGATCCTGGGCGAGGAGTTCGTTGAGCCAGAAGGCGACGTCCTGGAGGCTGGCGTTGGTATCGCCGTCCTCGTTCAGGAGCCGGTTCCCCTTGATGGCAAAGCCGAGGTGGTAGATCCCGTCGGCGACGGTATTGACCGCGTTGTCGTCGCCGAACAAGTAGGTCTTGGCTCCGTCGTTCTGCAGGAGATGGAAGCCGGACTCGACGTCGCCCTCGTCATCACCGTGCAGGACCATCCAGTGGATGATCTGGTCGGGTGGCGTGCGGAGGTACGCGTTGACTTCGCGCAGATCCGCGACGCTCAGCACGCCGTCGTTGGCGACGCCGGTAGCGCGGATGGCCCCGACGATCAGGGTGTTCATTTCGTTAGCGGCGCGAGCGCCGGCCACGAGTTCCGTGGTGGCGACGTTCCGGGCAAGTCCCGTATCGGTAGTGATGATGGAGATCAGCTGATCGAGACCGGTCTGCGTGGTACCGGCCACGGTCAGATTGACAGCGGGATTGACGAGCTCGTCGCCTCGGAGGTCTTCGGCGAGGAGTTCGTTGAGCCAGTAGGCGACATCGGCGAGGCTGGCGTTGCTGTTGCCGTCCTCGTTGAGCAGCCGGCCATCGCGGATGGCGAACCCGAGGTGATACAGTCCGTCGGCGACGGTGTTGACGGCGTTGTCGTCCCCGAAGAGGTACGTGGTGGCTCCATCGTTCTGGACAAGATGGAAGCCGGTCTCGAGCCGGTCTTCGTCATCGCCGTGGAGTTCGATCCACTTGGCGCGCTGTTCAGGCGTGGCGCGGAGGTAGGCGTTGATGTCGCGCACATCGCCGACGCTGAGGGAGTGGTCGTTGGCCACACCGGTGTCGCGGATGGCGGTGACGAGGAGGGCATTCATGGCCGCGGCGGCTCGGGCTCCGCCGACGAGGTCGGAGGTGGAGACGTTCCGCGCCAGGCCGGGATCGGCCAGGATGAGCTCGACGATGCCGTCGAGCCCGGTCTGGGTGGTGGGCCGGACGGACCAGTCGACAGCCGGGTTGGCAAGCTGGCCGGAGGCCAGTTCCGTGGTGAGGAGTTCGTTGAGCCAGTAGGCGACGTCCTGGAGGCTGGCGTTGGCATTATCGTCCTCGTTGAGCAGCCGGCCATCGCAGATCTGGAAACCGAGATGGTAGATGCCATCGGCGACGGTGTTGACGGCGTTCTCGTCGCCGAAGAGGTAGGTCTTGGCTCCATCGTTCTGGACGAGATGGAAGCCGGTTTCGACGGAGCCTTCATCGTCGCCGTGCCAGACGATCCACTGGGCACGGCGGATATCGGAGGAGCGCAGCCAGGCATTGATGTCGCGGATATCGCCACTGGAGAAGGTACCGTCGTTGGCGACGCCGGTGGCCTGAATGGCAGCGATGATCAACCCGTTCATGAGGTTGGCGGCCTCGGCACCGGCGGCAATTTCGGTGGCGGGAATGGAGCGGCGGAGTCCAGGGTCCTGGAGGATGATATCGACGAGCCGGTCGAGTCCAGTGCCGGTGGTCCCCTGGCTAGGCTCGGCGGGATCGGCCGGTGCGAGGTAAGCGATCTCGAAGCGGTTGAGGGCCCGTCCGTAGATGGTGAAATCGTCGATGGTGCCGTCAAAATAGTCGCTGGTCCAGGTGGGGTTACGGGTATCGCGCGACCAGGTATTGGCGCCGATCACGAGATTCTCGAGGTTGTTCTCGAGCCCGAGGCGGACGTCGGTGCGTGTGGCCACGGCCTCACCGTCGAGGAAGAGCTGGAACCCGCCGGCCCCGAAGGTGATGGCCAGATGATAATCCTCGCCAGGCAGGACCGAACCGTACTCGGACTGGAGGGTGAAGGTCTCGGTCAGGTTTTGCAGCCGGACTTCCAGGCGGCCGTCGACCACGAACGCCGACAGGTGCCCGCCGGCACCGTAGCCGCGGGCGTCTTTGGAGAACAGCGTCCTCCGGCCGCTGACGCTGTCCGCCACAAAGTCCAAGGTGATCGTGCCGTTTGCCAGTTGCAGCGCGCTCGTATGGGGTAGTTCGACCGCTCCTGCCCCCGCATCGACCGTGACGGATGCTTGAGTCAGTACCTCGCTGGCCTCGATGTTAGCGGGATTGGGTGCGAGAGCCGGGTTGGTGAGCCGGCCGGCCGCCAGATCCTGGGCGAGGAGTTCGTTGAGCCAGAAGGCGACGTCCTGGAGGCTGGCGTTGGTATCGCCGTCCTCGTTCAGGAGCCGGTTCCCCTTGATGGCAAAGCCGAGGTGGTAGATCCCGTCGGCGACGGTATTGACCGCGTTGTCGTCGCCGAACAAGTAGGTCTTGGCTCCGTCGTTCTGCAGGAGATGGAAGCCGGACTCGACGTCGCCCTCGTCATCACCGTGCAGGACCATCCAGTGGATGATCTGGTCGGGTGGCGTGCGGAGGTACGCGTTGACTTCGCGCAGATCCGCGACGCTCAGCACGCCGTCGTTGGCGACGCCGGTAGCGCGGATGGCCCCGACGATCAGGGTGTTCATTTCGTTAGCGGCGCGAGCGCCGGCCACGAGTTCCGTGGTGGCGACGTTCCGGGCAAGTCCCGTATCGGTAGTGATGATGGAGATCAGCTGATCGAGACCGGTCTGCGTGGTACCGGCCACGGTCAGATTGACAGCGGGATTGACGAGCTCGTCGCCTCGGAGGTCTTCGGCGAGGAGTTCGTTGAGCCAGTAGGCGACATCGGCGAGGCTGGCGTTGCTGTTGCCGTCCTCGTTGAGCAGCCGGCCATCGCGGATGGCGAACCCGAGGTGATACAGTCCGTCGGCGACGGTGTTGACGGCGTTGTCGTCCCCGAAGAGGTACGTGGTGGCTCCATCGTTCTGGACAAGATGGAAGCCGGTCTCGAGCCGGTCTTCGTCATCGCCGTGGAGTTCGATCCACTTGGCGCGCTGTTCAGGCGTGGCGCGGAGGTAGGCGTTGATGTCGCGCACATCGCCGACGCTGAGGGAGTGGTCGTTGGCCACACCGGTGTCGCGGATGGCGGTGACGAGGAGGGCATTCATGGCCGCGGCGGCTCGGGCTCCGCCGACGAGGTCGGAGGTGGAGACGTTCCGCGCCAGGCCGGGATCGGCCAGGATGAGCTCGACGATGCCGTCGAGCCCGGTCTGGGTGGTGGGCCGGACGGACCAGTCGACAGCCGGGTTGGCAAGCTGGCCGGAGGCCAGTTCCGTGGTGAGGAGTTCGTTGAGCCAGTAGGCGACGTCCTGGAGGCTGGCGTTGGCATTATCGTCCTCGTTGAGCAGCCGGCCATCGCAGATCTGGAAACCGAGATGGTAGATGCCATCGGCGACGGTGTTGACGGCGTTCTCGTCGCCGAAGAGGTAGGTCTTGGCTCCATCGTTCTGGACGAGATGGAAGCCGGTTTCGACGGAGCCTTCATCGTCGCCGTGCCAGACGATCCACTGGGCACGGCGGATATCGGAGGAGCGCAGCCAGGCATTGATGTCGCGGATATCGCCACTGGAGAAGGTACCGTCGTTGGCGACGCCGGTGGCCTGAATGGCAGCGATGATCAACCCGTTCATGAGGTTGGCGGCCTCGGCACCGGCGGCAATTTCGGTGGCGGGAATGGAGCGGCGGAGTCCAGGGTCCTGGAGGATGATATCGACGAGCCGGTCGAGTCCAGTGCCGGTGGTCCCCTGGCTAGGCTCGGCGGGATCGGCCGGTGCGAGGTAAGCGATCTCGAAGCGGTTGAGGGCCCGTCCGTAGATGGTGAAATCGTCGATGGTGCCGTCAAAATAGTCGCTGGTCCAGGTGGGGTTACGGGTATCGCGCGACCAGGTATTGGCGCCGATCACGAGATTCTCGAGGTTGTTCTCGAGCCCGAGGCGGACGTCGGTGCGTGTGGCCACGGCCTCACCGTCGAGGAAGAGCTGGAACCCGCCGGCCCCGAAGGTGATGGCCAGATGATAATCCTCGCCAGGCAGGACCGAACCGTACTCGGACTGGAGGGTGAAGGTCTCGGTCAGGTTTTGCAGCCGGACTTCCAGGCGGCCGTCGACCACGAACGCCGACAGGTGCCCGCCGGCACCGTAGCCGCGGGCGTCTTTGGAGAACAGCGTCCTCCGGCCGCTGACGCTGTCCGCCACAAAGTCCAAGGTGATCGTGCCGTTTGCCAGTTGCATGTCCGCCGTATGCGGCACTTCGAGGAAGTCGCCCGTCAGGGAAACGGGTGTGGCGGTCATCGCCAGTCGCTGTTCGAGGGCTTCGGTGGTAAACAGACGTTGGACGAAGCGGCGGCGGTCGCAGGAACGCCGGGCTTTCAGCAAAGAACTCAGGGACCGACGACCGCGACGAACAGCGCCAGCAAAAGATGCGCGACTCATAGTTGACTCCACGAGCAAATAGGACGCGCAGGCCCGCAGCACCTGCGGATCCGCGCGGATGGGCCGAGACATCTAGGGGAGGTACGTAAGGGATTTGCAAGCGTGTGCAAATCGGGAATGCGTCCGATGGTCCTGAGGAGACGCGAGACACCGGCGTTCGGCGTGGAGTACGGTGTCTCTTTTTCCCCTTCCACTCGATCGTGGAGCGATGATGGGGGGCCGAGAATAGATAGCCGGACCTCTCGTCGCAGATCCATCTTGCGAGAAATCAAGGTTTCGACTGCCAACTCATTTCCGAGTCGTTCGACCTGCGTCCTGCGCTTCGGGAGCCAGGATGTCACAGGTACCCGGGAACGCCGTCAGAATTGCAAGCGTGCGTGTAGTCCGCTCACCACTCCGTCGGCGGCATCCTTGAGTGTCCGCTATCCAATCGTGCCAGATTCTAGCAGAGCGAGCGGCCGTCGTCACGTCGGCCAAGAAATATTTTTCCCGCCAGACGCAGGCCACTAAAAAGAAGTAGCTTTCAAAGAGCCGGCGAGGTGTGCCGCGCGAACTCGGTTGCCCCCAGGGGCGGAAAGTGGGCTGCTTCGGCGATGGCCTGGGATGCTCGGACGTGTTACGGTGAAGGCGAGCGGCGGAAGACCGGGCGACGGGGCAGCTGGCCGCGGATTCCGTGGCGGCCAGCGGTGCAACCGAGAGGGGACGGACGTGAGCATACAGATCGCTAATGCGGCCGGATTCTGGGGGGATGATCCGAGCGCGCCCCAGCGTCTGGTGCGGGCCGCTCGAGTCAACTATCTGACACTCGAGTATCTGGCCGAGTTAACCATGTCCATTCTGGCGCATTTGAAATCGAAAGATCCGCGCGCCGGTTTCGCCACGGACATCCTGCATGTGATCGATGATCTGGCGCCCAGTCTGGTCGAGCAGCCTCAGCTGCGCATCATTACCAATGCGGGTGGCATCAACCCCGAGGCTTGTGCCGTTGCCGTGGCGCGGCGTCTGGTCGATGCGGAGCTGGGCGATGAAGGGATCGCTGTCGTCAGCGGCGACGATCTGACTTCACGGCTTGCGGAGTTGCAGGCGGCCGGATGCCACCTCGCTCATCTCGACACGGGGCAACCGCTGGCCGACGTGCCGCGGCGAGTGGCCTGTGCGAATGCGTACCTGGGCGCGGAACCGATGGTCGAGTCGTTGCACCGGGGAGCGCGCATCGTGTTGACGGGCCGTGTGGCCGATGCGTCGCTCACCGTTGCGCCGGCGGTCTTTGAATTCGGGTGGGAGCCCCGCGATTGGCGGCGGCTGGCGGGCGCCACGGTCGCAGGACACCTGATCGAATGCGGCGCTCAGGTCACCGGTGGCTACAGTGACCGTTGGGACAGCCTGGATTTGCTGGATATCGGATACCCGATCGCGGAACTGGGACCCGAGGGCGACAGTGTGATCACGAAGCCGGCGGGCAGCGGCGGCATCGTGGACCGCCGCTCGGTCGTCGAGCAGCTGGTATACGAGATCGGCGATCCTGCGGTTTATATTACGCCCGATGTCGTTGCCGATTTCACATCGGTGCATGTTGTCGAGGAAGGTTTGGATCGAGTGCGCATTACCGGAGCGCAGGGTGGGCCGCCGCCCGATACGTACAAAGTTTCTCTGGCATACTTCGATGGCTATCTGGCCAGCGCTCAATTGCTGGTACGAGGGCGACGCGCCGAGGCGAAGGCTCGTTACACGGGCGAACTGGTGCGCCGCCGCCTGTCACAATGCGGCAGTTCGCCGGAGCACTTCTATGTGGAATGCCTGGGCGCCGGAGACGGTGTACCCGCGGAAAGTGGCCCGCCCGGCCCCGGCGGCTTTTCCCTGACCAACCACCTGCCGAGACTTGACCTGAATGAGGTCGTGCTCCGGATCTGTGCCCGAGACTCCCGGCGCGCCGTCGTCGAACGGTTCACGCGCGAGATCGCCCCGCTGATCACGAACGGACCGAGCGGGCTGGCCGGGTATGCCTCGGGCCGAGCGGTTGTCCGCCCCGTCATTGCTTACTGGCCGACGGCCGTACCGCGAGATCTCGTGCCGGCCCGCGTCGCGGTCCGGACGGCCCGCGAGTGGCTCGACAAGGAGTGGATACGATGCCCCGGCTGATCCGACTCGGCACGGTCGCGTCCGCGCGGAGTGGCGACAAAGGAAATCATGCCAACATCGGTGTGGTGGCCCGCGACGCGTCGGCCTACGAGTTGCTGCGATGCTACTTGACAGCCGACCGCGTGCACGAATACTTCCGCACGCTGGGGACCTCGCGTGTCGCGCGATATGAGCTGCCACATGTCGGGGCGCTCAATTTCGTGCTCTACGATGCACTCGCCGGAGGAGCCAGCCAGTCCTTGCGGACGGACACGCAGGGCAAACTGCTCGGGACAGCCATCCTGGAGCTGGTGTTCGAGGTACCAGAAATCGGCTGAAGTGCCGACCCGCGAAGGAGAACGTTATGGACCCGGCCATCACGATCAAGAAGCACCTGCCCAGCGGCACGATCATTTTGAACCGGCCGGCCAAGCGCAACGCACTCAACCGCCAGCTGCTGAGCGACCTGCAGCAGGCCTTCGAGGATTTCCATCTCGAGCGCCGCGTTCGGGCCGTGATCGTGACGGGAGCCGGTAAAGCGTTCTGCGCGGGCATGGATCTGGAGGAAATGGAGGAAACGAGCCGTCAACCCGACGCGCAGGGAATGTGGTATCAGGATGCCGTCCAGTACAAGGAATTGGTCGAAACCATGCTCCGATTTCCCAAGCCGATAATTGCGGCGGTCAACGGTCCGGCGGTGGCGGGCGGAGCGGGCCTGGTGTTGTCCGCCGACATCGTTGTGGGCACCCCGGAAGCCCGGTTCGGCCTGCCGGAACCTCGCCGGGGCATTGTGGCGGGGCTCGTGTCGCCGCTGTTGGCGTTTCGCATCGGCGGAGGTTTTGCCGCGCGCCTGCTGCTGACGGGCGAGTTGATCACGGCGGCCGAAGCTCACCGTGTGGGGGTGTATCATGACATGGTGACGCAGGACCTGGTGTGGGCTCGTGCCCATGAGCTGGCGACGGAGTGTGCCAAGAGCGCGCCGGAATCGCTGCAGCTGACGAAGAAGATGCTCAACGAGACGATTGGCGAGCACTTGAACGTGCTGCTGGCCGCGGGGGCCGCGGCCAGCGCGACGGCCCGGACTACCGACGCGGCACGCGAGGGACTGCAGGCATTCATCGAGAAGCGCGAGCCCAAGTGGCCGTAGGAATCGGCGTGGAACGATCTACCGCTTGGCCCCCGGCCAGCCCCGATGTCCTGCCTTCTGCTCCGCCTCGGCTGCCAGTTTCGATTCGCCCATGCGGCGCAACGTCTCGGCCAGGCTGGCATAGTGGTCGCCAAGCGTACGCCGGCGGAAGCGATCGTCGGGACGCTTGGCCAGGTAAGCGGTCTGGCGCGCGACGGACTCTTCCAGCGCGAGGCGGGATTCCGGCAACCGGTTGCGCGCTCGCAGGATCTGACCATAGGAGAACGACGCCAGGGCCGAGAAACTCTGATAGGCATCGACCAGCGGATAATCGTTAGCCAGCTCGCGATACAGATCGGCCGCACGCTTCTCGAGTTGTTCGGCTTCCTCCTCGCGTTTATTACGGAACAGTGCCTGGGCCAGCCAGTGGTTGGCCCGCGCGAGGGATGCCCGATACCGCGGAATGTTGGGAAACCGCTCGCTCAATTGCCCGGTCATCTGAATCGCGCGCCGCATCCGCTGCTCGCGTTCCGCAAAGGACTCTTCGAAGCGGCCAAACACTCCAAAGGACGTCAGCGTCTCCGCGAGCTCGAATTGGTAGTCGGGAACGTCCGGATAACTCGCGACGAGTTTATCGAGGACCACGATCGCGGTATTGATCAGCGGACTTGTCACGTCCGGCGGTTCCGTCAAGGAAGCCCGATACAGGTTTACGCAGCACCGAGCCTCGGCCACGAGAAACTCGGGGCGTTCGCCATCCTGTTCGATCAGCTCTTCCAGGATTGCGAGTCCTTGGCGCAAGTATTCGCGACCAGGCCGCAGTTGCATGGTGCGCGATTTGACGCTGCCCAACTCCGCGCAGGTCCGCGCCAGTTCGAAGCAGCAGGTCTGGGATCGATGCTCACCGCGCGTGAAGGGAAGCAGCGATTCCTGGGCCCGGATGTGTGCGGATTCGGCTTCGGAAAACCGCGCCTGTTCCCTTAGCACGCCACCCAGGTTGTTCCAGGCCCCAGCCACGTCAACCGCCAGATCCGCATCCTGCGGGCGCTGCCTGCGCAGTTCCTCGAAGATGGCCACGGCCTCGCGGAGCGCGGTTTCTGCCTCGGTCAGCTGCCCCAGGCGTTGCCGGATCTCCCCCACGCGCGACTGGACTTTGGCCATGTCGTGACGGAGGCGGGGGTTGGTGGCGTTCTCGGCCGCAAACCGATCGTAGAATTTCAGCGCGTTCTGCAGCAGGCGGGCCGAGTGGAGGGAAGCCACCATGCGGAATTCGTTCGGGTCGCCCTCCTCGTCGGACTGTGGTGCCACGGGGTGCGACATCCACGTTGTCGCGAAGACGTTCAGCGTCTCCTCCAGGGAATCCAGCGCGAGTGCCAGATTGTATTCCGCCCGCTGGTTTTCCCGTTCCGCCTCCCGCCACTTCCAGCTGATCATCGCGAAGCCGCCGATGACGGAAGCCAGCAACAGGATGCTGAGCGACACCAGGGCCGGATTGCGCCGGGTGAATTTCCCCATGCGTTCCAGCGCGGGGATGGGGCGAGCCCGGATGGGCTTGTCCTCCAGAAACCGGCGGAGATCTTCGACGAGCATGGCGGCAGTCGCATAGCGACGGCGCGGTTCGCGAGCCATCGCTTTGGCGACGATCGCCTCGAGATCCAGCGGCACGCGGGGCTGCAGCGTTCGCAGCAATGGCGGGTCGGTCTTCGTCTTGGCGCTGATCAGTTGACCGAGATCGACATCCTCGTACGCGGGCCGGAAGCTCAGCAGCTCATACAGCGTCACGCCCAGGCTGTACACGTCGCAACGTGGATCACACTCGCCTTGAAACTGCTCGGGTGCCATGTAACGGATGGTACCGACTATATCGGCGCCGGGCTGTGAGCCCGAGGCGGACAGGGTCTTGGCCAGTCCGAAGTCGGTCACCCACACCACGCCGTGTTCGTCGATCAGCAGGTTTCCCGGTTTGATGTCGCGGTGAATGACCCCTCGGCCATGGGCGTAACTCAGCGCTTCGGCGACCTGGAGGCCGATGTTAGCCGCCGATCGCCAGTAACGCGGGTCTGGCCACGCGCGCGAAGCCGCCGCCGGTGGCAGCCAGCGTCGCGCGACAGCCCAAGGCGAAACCGAGTCGTGTGGCTCGTCAGGCGGCGAGCCCTGGCCCGCCTCCGCGGCATGGTCGGACTTGCGCTCGTGGAGGAGGCCATGCAGCTCCGGCAGGACCTTATCGAGCCCCACGCCGCGAATGTACTGCATGACGAAATAGTGGAGCCCTTCGTCCTGACCCACCCCAAACACCGAGACGATATTGGAATGGTGCAGTTTGGCCGTGTTCCGGGACTCGCGCAGAAAACGATGCAGCTGCTTGTCGTTCGGAATCAAGCCGCGGGGGAGCACTTTGACGGCGACTCGCCGCGCGAGCGACTCCTGCACCGCCTCGTAGACGACTCCCATGCCGCCCCGGCCGATCTCTCGAATGATCCGGCAGTCCCCCACGCGCTCCGGAGCCGCCGTGGGCATACTGTTCGGCCGCTCCGTCACGGCGATGGCGGGGTCTTTCAGGTTCTCCATCGCAACCAGCGCGGGAAACAGATCCCGGATCGCCGCCGCAAACTCGGGATGATCGAGCGCGTACTGCGAGATCGTCAGCCGTTCGCCATTGCGGCGACGGCTCACGAACTCTTCAGCCAGGGAGTCAAGAGGATCGCGTTCGATACTCATAGATAGGCGTCTGGCAATTCTAACTAACTGCCACGCCCTTCGCCGAGATCCAATCCATCGAAGAAGCCGGGAATCTGCTCGAGGATCTTTTTCAGTCGTCCCAGCGCCCGCACGTATCGATTGCTGGCCGCCGACTTCTGCAGCCCCAGCGCGGCGGCTGTCTCGTCGTTGCTCAACTCTTCGAAGTGGCGCAGGGCCAAGACTTCCCGATCGATGGGATCCATCGAGTTCAGGGCCTGGTGCAGCTGAGCCGTCAACTCGTTGCGGGCCAATATGTCGCTCGGCGAGGCCAAACGGCACACGAGCTGAAATGCCAGCGAGGCACTGGTCACGCTCGACGCCGGCCAGGCGTCGACCGAGCGTTCCCGGTTCGCGGAACGCTTTTCAGCACCCAGATGGCGGCGATGGACTTCGATCAGCCGCTGTAATGCGATCTGACGCAACCACACGAAGAACGGCAACGACGGACCTCGTACGAAATACTCCAGCCGCTGGGCCGCGTCCATGAACGAGTCCTGCAATACATCCGAGGGATCCACGCGTCCCCGCAGCCGAGCGTCCAGGCGGAATTCGATCAATCGGCGGAGCCTCTGCCGGTTCAGAGAGAACAGCGTCCCGAGCGCAGCCCCGTCCCCCTGCCGCAATCGCAGCAGTAGTTCTGCGTCGTCGCCAACGTCATCTCTCGAAGACAAGGATTACTCTCCCCCAACCGAGTCTGTGGCGAGCGCCATCTGGATGTAACACCGATATCGGCTGAAAGAGGCGGACGCGGAGCGAAAAATTCTAGTCTTTTCGCCGTGTACCCTCCGTAGATTCTGCGTATTACTAGATAGGTGGTTCGTTCGTGCACAAGAGACGAGCGTGCGGGGACATTGCGTGCGAGTGGCAGTACTCGCCGTAATGTCCCCCTTCCTTTTCCCGCACTGTCCCTACCCGCCGCGAGCCTGGGAAGGGCTCCGCTCGACAACGCCGCCTCCCGTTTTCGCTTGTGCGCCGGTTTCTCCGCCCTTCGCATTATCCGGGACAGTGTGCGCGCAGCATTCTGAAGTGACGTACCCCTACTCGTACTCGTACTCGAATGCGTTCTGCCGGCTGCGCACCTGTGTCGCTAGCGCACTCCCGAACTCCGAAAAGCCGAGTACGAGTACCGCTGCGCTGAGTACGAGTTCGAGAATGCCAGTCCTGCTGCGCGGAATACGAAAACCGCCGCGAAGTTCCGGCTTGCCGCGACTCAGGACAGGAAGGTTCGTTCCACGAACTTGGTATCCACCCAGCCGGCGACGAACTCGGAGTGCTGTAGCACCTTCTTGCGGAACGGGGCCGTGGTGCGAATCCCTTTGATGCGCAGCTCGTCGAGTGCTCGCAACATGCAGGCGATTGCTTCCGCCCGAGTCGGCTGATGAACGATCAGTTTGCCGATCATGGAATCGTAATGGGGCGGAACGGTGTAACCGGCATAGGCATGGGAATCGAAGCGAACTCCCGGCCCGCCGGGCACGAACATCTGCTCGATCTTGCCAGGGCAGGGTTGAAAGTTCCGGTCTGGATCTTCCGCGTTGATGCGGCACTCGATGGCGTGTCCTTGCTGCCGGACATCCTGCTGTCGGAATGGCAGCGGCTCACCCGACGCTACGAGGATTTGCGTGCGGATCAAGTCGATGCCGGTAATCAGTTCGGTGACGGGATGTTCGACCTGGATGCGCGCGTTGACTTCGATGAAATAGAAGTTGTTGTCCTGGTCGACGATGAACTCGACGGTGCCGGCATTGGTGTAGTTGGCTTTGCGGACCAACCGGACTGCCGCATCGCAGATGGCGCGCCGTGTTTCTTCGGGCAGATTGGGGGCTGGGCTTTCCTCGATTAGCTTCTGGTGGCGCCGCTGGGTGGAACACTCGCGCTCCCACAGGTGCACGACGCTGCCGTGGTGATCGGCGATGATCTGCACTTCGACGTGGCGTGGGCGTTCGATGTACTTTTCGAGATACACGCCGGAGTTGCCGAAGGCAGCCTGGGCCTCGGTCTGGGCCTGTTGCAGCGCGGACTTCAGGGCCAGGTCATTGGCGGCGACACGCATGCCCTTCCCGCCACCGCCAGCGGTTGCCTTGATCAGCACGGGGAATCCGATGCGATGGGCGACTTCCATGGCTTCGCCTTCGCTCGAGAGCAATCCATCGCTTCCCGGTACCGTGGGGACTTTGGCATCCCGCGCAATCGCGCGGGCTGAGTTCTTATCGCCGAGCTTCTCCATGGCCTCGGGGGTGGGGCCGATGAAGTCGATTTTGCAGCTGCGGCAGACTTCATTGAAGTGGGCGTTCTCCGAGAGAAATCCATAGCCGGGATGGATGGCTTCGACGTTGCCTACCTCGGCGGCGCTGATCACCTGGTCGATGCGGAGATAGCTCAACGCCGATTTCGCCGGGCCGATGCAGATCGCCTCGTCGGCCAGTTCCAGATATTGGGCGCCGCGATCGGCCTCGCTGAAAATACAGACGGTCTCGATTCCCAACTCGCGACAAGCGCGGATGACGCGCAGGGCGATTTCGCCGCGGTTGGCGATCAGGATGCGCTTATACATGGGCGAACGACGATCTCCAGAGTCCCCAGGAAATGTCGAGCGGCTAACCGGTGGTGTCGATCTTGAAGAGCGGCCGGCCGAACTCGACAGGCTCTTCATCGTTCACCAGGATGGCGACAACCTTGCCCCGCACTTCGGCCGGGATCTCATTGAACACCTTCATGGCCTCGATAATGCAGATGGTCTTGTCGGGCTCGACATGTTCGCCGACCTTGACATACGAAGGCGCGTTCGGATTCGGCCGCGAGTAAAACGTCCCCACCATGGGACTCTTGATGTAACTGATGTGCGGACCTTCCAAACTGGCCGGAGATGATGTCGGCGCGGGTTGCCCCCCGGGCGCCGGCGGCGGGGCAGCGGACACCGAAGCGGTGGGCATCGACAGCGGCAGCTGCGCCGCGATCATTTCGGCACCTCGCGCCAAGCGAATGCGCTGCGAGCCTTCCCGCAAATCGACTTCTCTCAGGTCGAATTCCTTCATCAACTCCACCAGGCTCCGAATGCGCTCCAACTCGAAGACTTGGCTCGCAACAGGCTCGGCTTCCGACATGAGCATCTCCCAGGTTCGCGCAGACCGGCGGAGCGGTTTGCAGTGGCACATCGCCTCGTGATCAGGGCTCGTTCCTGCCCTGGCAGCCGGCCCACGATTCTCGGCAGTCCGCCTTCCTCGTCGCTCGGCATCCCCACTTCCCGCGACCAGTCGCTTCTCAAAACTGGGGATTCGTCACAAAGCCATGCGTAGATTCAGGTTTGGGCCGGATTCTAGCCCTGGGCGCCGCCACCGTCAAGCTGCCGCACGGAGGGGTCGGCGAGGCCGGGTTCTGACCGCGTCGGCCCCCTTGTTCTCGTCGGGCCGTCGCCAAGTTCGTCCCACACGGAGCCACGAAGCCGCGGAGTGGGATGATCCGTAGAAACAGGGCCGGACGTGAACGGCGATCGACGCTCCCCGTATGCTCCGCGGTCGTCCGCGTTCTCCGCGTTTCGCTGCATAGGCTACGTCCGCAGCCTGTTGCGACGGTCATGATGGCGGTGCTAACGTATGCCGAGAGGCGCGACGTGTAGGGGAAGAGATCCTGGTGGGCGAAACCGTCGCCGAAACCGTCGCCGAAACCCGCGCAAATCCGAGCCGAGGCAATTGTCGGCATGAATGGACGAGTCGTTAGCATCTTCGTCGCCACGGCGATCATCGCGAGCATACCCAGAGGGAACGGAGCCGAACCGTTTCCGCCAGCCGTGGAGACGTTCGCGCCGCCAGAGCGCGTTTCCAAACGCGGTCTGTTCCGGGCGAGTTATTCGATCCGAGATGCCAGCTTCTGCAATGTCGGGGCCGCCGTCGATGTGGACGGCGACGGACTGCGTGACTTGTTCTTCGCGTCGCGTGCTTCTCAAGCCGTCTCGCGTTTGAATGCCGCGGACGGCCGCGTTGTCTGGACACGCCGAATAGCTGGCGAACAACAGTCGCTCTCGGCCTTCGACCTGGCGGGCGACGATCGGCCAGAGATCCTTTACACGACTTCCAGTCCGGGTCGACTGTATGTGCTCCGAGACACGGGGGAAATTCAGAATCAGTGGGATGCGGGCGACCATAAACTGGGAAATTCGCCGGTTATCTTCGACGCGGACCACGATGGGATCTTGGATGGCTACCTCGGCACACGGAGCCGATATCTGGTTCGGCTGCGGATGAGCGATTTGACGCTGATCGATCGGCGGGAGGAATGGTCTCAGTGTGGCTGTCACACGACGGCGATGGATGTCGATGGAGATGGTAGGTGGGATTTGTTTGCAGGGGACGGCGATGATATTCGCAAGAAAGGTGTGGTCCATCGGGTGGATCCACTCACGCTGACATCGGTCTGGAGCCATGCGACCGATGACAACGCGTCCAGTGCGGATCCCGTGCTGGTAGACCTGGACGGGGACGGTCGCGTCGAAATCCTGAAATCGGTGGACAATTACCGCGGCGACGATGCCCACGATGCAGTGTATGCCTTCTCGACCGAAGGCCGGGTACTATGGCGTGCGCCAGGATTGCCGGGTGAAGACAGTCCCAATGCGGCGGACCTGGACGGGGACGGCGAGATCGAGATCGTGGGGATGACGTTTGGGTGTGAGGTCTATTGCCTGGGCGCCCGAGGGCAACTGCGGTGGCGGCGCGATCTCCGGCCGGAACTGGATGACACGGCCCATGCGTATCTGACACCCATACTATGCGACCTGACGGGTGATTCGCAGCTGGAAATCCTGGCGATGACGAACGGCGGCTACTTCGGGCCGGATACGGTTCCCAAGAGCGTCGTGGCGAACGGAATTCTGTTCGCGCTTTCCGCCCGTGGTGAGCTTCTGGACCAGTTGGATCTGGGCAGTCCTCGCTATTTTGGCGAGGCTTTCGTCTGCCAGTTGGATTCCGATCCGCATCTCGAACTCGCGCTGTCTGGATCGGGAGGGCTGGATGTGATCTCGCTGCGCGGGCTAGGTCCGGCGACGGAATACTACCAGCGGCGACGCACGTATCGGCGCCTGAATGTACTGAAGTGGGCCTACGAAGATCACGACTTCCTGCGCCGCGGGACGAGAATGAGAGTTACGCATCAAGGCGATGGTTTGGTCTTGGCGAGGGACGCCGCGGGATATGTTTCGATGGGCCGTTTCGTAACCGAGCAGCTCAGGCTTCCGCCCGGGTGTGCCTTTCGCCGTCTACACTGGGAAGGGGAACAGCCGGAGGGAACGAAATTGTGGGTGGACGTGCTCGACGCGCAGGATCGCCGGATCCAGTCGCATGTGAGCAGCGGTATGGATTTGGGGCTGCGCGACGACATCAAGTTGTCGATTCAGTTTGCGACGAGCGATGCCAGCCGGACGCCGAAGTTGAGGGCCTATGCGTTAGCGTTCGATCGAATCCCCGCAGTGCCAACCCGCTAGATCGGCGTCGATCAGTACATTGAGCAAGCATGGGGAATATCTCCCCATTGACGACCGCCGTGGACTACACCCATGGATCCTGCACCGACATCGCACGTGTCGTCCGCTTCCCGAACTCGCCTCGCCCGCCGCGCGGCGCTGCTGGTGGGAGGCATGGCGGGTGTGTATTTGATGATCGCCTACTTCGCACTTCCGATCCTGTGGCGGATGTATGCTTTGCGGCACCCCGCCCTTGCCGCGATGCCCGGAATTACCCATACGAAAGATCAGCATCCCGGTGATCCTCTCAATATCGCGCTGATTGGCTCCGAGAACGACCTGAAAGCGATTATGCAGGCGGCGGGGTGGTATCCCGCGGATCCACTGGGATGGCGCAGCGATTTGAAGATCGCGGCGGCCACAGTGCTCGATCGCCCTTACGAGGAAGCTCCGGTCAGCAATCTTTACCTGTGGAGTCGCCCTGAGGATCTGGCTTTTGAGCAACCGGTAGGGAACAATCCGCGTGAACGCCATCACGTCCGCTTCTGGAAAGCGCCGGAGGTGGATGATGCGGGGAGAGTGTTGTGGGTGGGAGCTGCGACGTTCGATGTCCGAGTCGGTCTCAGCCACACGACAGGTCAGATCACGCATCACATCGCAGCCGACGTGGATGCCGAGCGAGATCACGTTGCCGCCACGCTGCAAGCGACGGGCAAGCTGCGGAAATCGCGCTATGTGCCCGAATTCCACGCCTCGCGGAGCGGCCGTAACGGCGGCGGCGACCCCTGGCATACCGACGGACGGCTGTTCCTCGGTCTGATCGAATTGTGAGGTCGGTGGCAATCTCCGCGTTTTGCTTCGCTGCCGGGAAACGCAGAGATCGCGGATTGCCGCCGAGGGGCGCAGATCCTCCCTCTCCTTCTGCGTGATCTGCGTAGTCCGCGTTTTGCTTCGCTGCGGGGAAACGCAGAGATCGCGGATTGCCGCCGAGGAGCGCAGATCCTCCCTCTCCTTCTGCGTGATCTGCGTAGTCCGCGTTTTGCTTCGCTGCCGGGAAACGCAGAGATCG
>JBFWYF010000020.1:0-22061 GCA_050186685.1 Pirellulaceae bacterium | reverse complement strand
CGCGCCTTGTGGTGGCTATCGTGCTCTGGGCAGTCGCGAACTCTGCCGTGGCACAAACCGGATTGGTGGCCGACCCACTTCCTTCCTGGAACGACGGTGCTGCCAGGCGGGCGGTATTGGATTTCATCGCCGGTGCGACCCGGGAAGGCGGGCCGGATTTCATACCGCCTGCCGAACGAGTCGCGACGTTCGACAACGACGGCACGTTGTGGAGCGAGCAGCCTGTCTATGTTCAGTTCGCGTTTGCCGTCGACCGAGTCAAGACGTTGGCGCTACGGCACCCGGAGTGGAAAGACCGGGAACCGTTCTCCTGGGTGCTCAACGGCGACCTCGCGTCCTTGGCGGCGAGCGGCGAACAGGGACTGTTGGAGATCGTCGCCGCGACACACGCCGGCACCACGGTCGACGAGTTTCGGACCAGCGTCCAAGAGTGGATGGCCGCAGCTCGGCATCCCCGTTTCAACCAGCCCTACAACCAGTTGATTTATCAGCCCATGCGGGAACTCTTAGATTTTCTGCGGTCCAAGGGCTTTAAGACCTACATTGTCTCGGGGGGCGGAATCGATTTCATGCGCCCTTGGGCGGAACAGACATACGGTGTTCCGCCCGAACAAGTGATCGGCAGCAGTTTGAGACTGAAATACGAATTGCGTGATGGCGAGCCGGTGCTGGTTAAGGTCGCGGAAGTTAATCAGATTAACGACAAGGACGGCAAGCCCGTCAGTATCGAACAGTTCATTGGCCGCCGGCCGGTCGCCGCGTTTGGCAATTCGGACGGCGACTACGAAATGCTCTGTTACGCGACATCAAAGGGCGCCGACACGTCCTACAGGCGCTTTGGCCTGATCGTGCATCACACCGATGTGGAACGCGAATGGGCCTATGACCGCGAGTCGCATGTGGGTCGGCTGTCTAAGGCGCTAGACGAGGCTCAGGACCGCGGCTGGACAGTAGTCGACATGAAGCGTGACTGGAAAACGGTCTATCCCCTGGGCGAGACAAGCAGGTAGTCGCCTTGCCGGCGACACTTTTAGAGTCACGACTTCAAAAGACCGGCCGAAAACGGGCAGGTCCGGTCCTTCCTGTGCCGATCGTCCTGGCGCAATGTGCGGGACGATTGGGTCAGTGCTCGTCCCATGCCGCCCACAGCTGATTCCAATACGCTTCGTCGTCTGATGAATTACGGGCTGCCGGCGATGCGCCGCTCCGGACCCAAGTCGCCGCCTCATCGGCGTCTCCCCGCGCATGTTCGGCGCCAGATAATTGGGATCGCTCGGGCGAAATCACCGAGGAACTGCTGAGGTTGGTGGCAGTCGAGGGGCGCCGGGCACCGGAATGGGAAGTCGATGCCGACGGTTCGACAGCCCCGATCGATGCCGAACCGACATCCAAGAGTCCAAAGAGCGCCGTGATCAAGCGCGCAAGGGGCAGTACGGAATGTCCGCCGTGAGGTTTCAGCGCCTTGTTGAACACATAGTTGGCGACTTGATCGCCTGTCCTGATCCCGTCGTCACGGTCGAACGCCCAGTGAATTCCGAGATAAATACGACTTTGGGCATTCTCGAATTTTGCTTCACTAAAACTCGAGAATGACCTCGGCTTCAGCGGCCGCACGGCGCCGCTCGCGTCGTGCGTTATCCCATTGAACTCGTCCGACGTGAACGTGAACGCGATGTCGTCGCGGCCGTAGAACCGGGCCAGAATCTGAAACGCCGCGGCGCCGAATGTTGCATGCCCCGAAGTGTAGGCAGGAAACGGTGGCGTGAAGTTGCTCTCGCCCGGGCGGGGATTGCTCGCGGGCGCACCAAGCGGCGTCCAGTCCTCGATGCCGTCGGTACGCGGGTTCCCATCTTCGTCCCCGTAGCGAATCCCCATGATGGGCCGCCAGAACGCATCGTCGTACGTATTGTTCCACGAAGTCAGTCCCGCGTCGGCCATGGCCAAGTTCAGCAGCGCGAACAACCGCGCGTTTTCTGCCTCGCTATTGTGCTCCTGTTCGGCAACCGTCCGCGCGATCTGGTTGTACAGCCGGGGAGGAGTCCCCAGACCAGGCCGCCCGTCGTAGCCCCAGAAGATGCCAATCTCCGTCTGTTCAGGCGTGCGAACGGTTTGCGAAATCACGCCATCGCCGCCCAACGCCAGTACTTCTCGATATGCCGCCGTGTATTCGCGGCTCTTTAGGAACTTGGCACGCCCCTCCGGCGTCCCGTCATCCAACGGACTCGCCTCGAACTTGTCGAGACTCGGCACCACAAACGGCGTCACATGCATGGCTCCGGAGGCGTAATAACCCTGTTCCGGATGCAGTGGATCGGCGGTATGAAACCCCATCTTGTGATTCCACTCGTAGCCAGGGTGCATCACGTCGTCTGCACCGTCGTGAGCCCGTACGGCCAGAAAGATGTCTGCGACCATGGCGCCCCACACCCGGCCGCGATCCTCCTTGGGACCATCCGGGACCCGGTCGAGCGTCTTTTGCAGGGCCGTATCGAAGAAGCTGGCCTGACTCGGATATAACGCGGATAGCACGTCGTGGGCCGCCTGAGCCACGGCTGCATCACTCGCGGCGCGCCGGATCGGGGGCACGGGGAGCAGATAGGCCGTCCCGATCCGTTCTATCGCATTGTACGCGTCATACATGGCCCCACTTACGATGGCAAATGTCCTCGCCGTCAAAATGGGCCCGGCCTGCTCGGGTGAAACGAGCGCATGGTCGTGGGCATTTGCCCGAAGCATCTCGGCGTTCCATTCCAGAATTACATCGCTCGCGAACGGCAATCTCGGTTCGAGATGTTCTAGCGAGAGGTGAAGCGTCCGCTTTCGATACTGCCCGTGCGGCGTCCGTCCAGCATGTGTTCGTGTAATCATGTCAGATGTCCAGAATCCACGTATATCAACCAATCCCGTTGGTCGCTTTACGTGTGGAACTCAACGTTCACGCAGCAAAGTCCATTGCGTGACTGCGCTACACCGACCGAAGCAAGTGCGATAAAGCCACGGAAGTCGGAACCACGACCCATACCAACCGGATTGCGACGACCGCCTACCATGGTGGGGAGTCCATGGTACGCTGAAATTGTCGGAATTCCTATCGGCATTTGCAACAAAGAAAGCCGTTGCGGCGACGATTGCGGCGCTTTGCGAACGTCGGACAGTCTCGAAGGACGAGATTGCGGAAGGGACTGGCCAGCCAGCGGCAGCCTCATTCTGCCCTTCATGGCCGACTTAGTGGGCGGTACAGGACTCGAACAACCCGCAAAAACAAGCGAAAAACCGACTATTTCCGTTCGCGGTGCCAAAATCGAAGCCAATTTAGCGGACGATGAAGCGCTGCAATCGTTGGCACTCACCTGGCCTACGCTGCCGGCCGAGATTCGGCGGGCAATTCTAAAGCTGGCCGACGTCGAGCAACCGGCACGTAAGAGCCGGAACGCGCGTTGACACTCTGGCCGCAATCCATTTGAATAGCCGGCGTGAAAGCGGCTTCGGCCGCGTGGAAATGTGAAACCAAAGGAAAACGGTATCCCGACGAGTGGGCCTGCGCGCTCGGTGACGACGTGCGGGCGGATTTCCACCGCCTCACAAAGACCCCCTCGTCGGGATTCTCTTGCGCCGTTCTGGCGCGGAGGGGTTCCCGTGAACGAAACACCCAATGTGAGGCCTGGCATTCGGCTATCCCGAGAGCACTTTGTGATTGAGCGTCCGGTGAATGTCGGCGTGCGCTTACAGCTTGACGCGCTGTTCGCGCGCGGCGTAAACCGTCTCGTGCCGGCGGTGCCGCCAATCGAGGATATCGGATTCTATTTTAATGCGGATTGCAGCGAGGATGAGGCAATCGACTCGACAATGAAATTCTTAGAGTGGGTCGCGGCGTACGTTCAGCCGAGCGACCGCGAGTAAATCTAGCAGTCAGAAGCGACTGACAACCCTGGCCCGCGTCTTGTCATGATGGCGGCGCGGGTTTTTTGTTGAGAGCAACAAATGAGAAAGTACGACGGCAGCCAATTTGAAATGCTGAGGCGAAATCATCCCCACATGCAACAGAGTGGTTTTGCCATGCTGGCAAATATAAAAGGGTTGGACGTACCTTCATTTGAACTTGCGGACGGAATGATGGCTCGGCGCGCAACCGATTGCGAAATAGACTCACTGCACAACATACTAGATTTACTTCGACCATATGACAGCATGCGGCCGATCAGGAACCCATACGAAACTGCTGCACAACATGTCAACGTCACTGCAAGCGGCTACTCAACTCAGGTCGACGAACTTCCTATCGCTGAATGGAGGTATTACGTCATCAGTTTTGATTATCGCGGATCAACTGACGGTTACGTAGCTAGCAGCGAGTTAATTGATTGGTCTGTCTTATCGCGACAGCGACTTTTTTCGGATCTTACGATCTATAACAACGGATTTGGTGCACCAACATTTCCGTACAATTCGGGAGCCTTGGACAGGCGCTGGCGCGAAATGAATTACACGGACGAGTATTTCGCTAACCTTACGTTATGCAATCTACAAGACATTCGTCATGTATATGAAAAAATGACCTGCTATTCATTTGAGCGCATCGACTTAAGAGCGGCAGTACACAGTATAAGCCAGCTTGATAAGCTTCCACGCTTCTCTCCAATGCGATTTCTGGGCTATATGGCAATTCTCGAATCGATATTGACGCATCCCCCCAAGCAGGGTGATCCGTACGATTCAATCACGCGACAAGTCCGTCAAAAGATGTTACTTGTTTCGAGACGCGCGGTGCTTGAAGTCCCGAATCAGCTGCTTGGCATTGCAGATGGAAAAAAGACATGGAATGATATGTATGAGTACCGCAGCATAATCGCGCACGGTGGGAAGGCGGATTTCAAAAGGAGACTCGCGTCTCTAAAAAACAGTGGCCTGGCACTGAAGTTCTTGGAAGGTGCCACAGTATCCGTGCTTCGCCAGGCGTTAGAGGAGCCCGAGTTAATCGCCGACTTGCGAGACTGCTAGACTAGCGACTTATAGGACCCCGGTCGGGTCGCCCCATGCGATGCGTCTAACGCTAGGTCCTTATAAACCAACCTGCAACCCACCACATAATGCCCAGTGCAATAGTAGCCAACGTGCCTGACTTGCGTTTGTCCGTCCGCGTGGGTGGTAGCGTGACTTTCCGGTCTTCCCGGCTGCGGCATTGCGGATGCAACTTGTAGAAGCGCTCTTCCACACGCTGGCGAATATTCCGAACCGTCCGTTCAGTAATCCCTAGACGGTGTGCAATATCTTCGTCTTTCCAGCCGATCCATCGCAGTCGAATAACTTCCCGCTCGCGCCGCGATTCACATTGCAGGAATGCATCCTCCAAGAATTGCTGTTGGCGATTCTTGGCGGCCTTGGCTGTCGGTCGCCGTAGCTCTTCCTGATTGCTGTCTTTGCTGCGGCGATAGAATGCCGGCCGCTTAGCCAGGAAGCGTTCCCAAGGATCATTTCGATTCGCCGTCGGTTTGCCGGTCACATATTGTGTGTCATGCCGTCGATAGGCATCCGTCGCTTTGGCGTGGTCTGACAAATCGTTCTGGATGGCGTGAAAGAGGTAGGCAGCCAATCTTGTGAACGTCGGGCAGATACTGAGCGCGCCCTTAATTTCCAGGCCAATGGTCGCGTTTGCGAGAGATTCGAGTTCGTCGCGGTCATGGGCGTGGCTCGGATGCTTCGCGATCCATCCGCCGACGGCTGGTCGCGTAATGCCGTCATGCATCATGCGAGTAATTTTCTCGATTGAATCTTCGTCGCCCGATTTCGCTTTCGTGAATATCTCGGCGTCAAAACCACGGTCTTCCATGTCTGCAATCTCCCTTTATCAGGTATCGACATGGTGCGAAAGGGCCTCATGTGTTTTCTATTTGCATCATACAATCGTTATATGTGGTAAGTTTGACAGGCTGCTAGAACAAGTATTTGTGAATTGTCAAGCGCCGTTTCCAAAATCAACTGCCAGCTTCGCCTTTCTTATTGGAGAAGTGGCGATTGCGTAAACCATATCGGAGGTAAACACAATGCGGTCTGATTCGATTTTGCTCAAGCTGATGAGCGACGACACCAGCCAAGCGCTGGCCTGCCATCTTCTGTTAGAGCGCCTTTTCGGGCGATAGCCCCCCCCCGCTTCGGGTCCTTCTGACCCCTACGACCGTCAAAGGTTTCCCACCCTGATCACCCGTACACTAGGTATAGTCCATCCCGGAACTGTCACATAGGAGAATCGCTAGTATGCATCTGCACTTTGACGTCGTGCCGCCCGAAGTCGACGAGCTCGACGACGGGCCACTGACCCGTCAGCTGGAGGCGTTCGCGCGCTGGTGCGCCGGCGGCGAGCCGATGACCGTCGACCGCGCGGCCGCCATCTTGCGCCATCCGCCGCGCATCGTCGTATGGGAGGACGCGCTGTGAGCTATGAGATACTTTGCCGATCCGAATATAGCGCAGGAGCGACGGGCCGCACGCCGCAACCGACGGGCGAAACGGCCGTTGTCGCGCTCGACGGCGAGATTGACCGCGCGCTAATCAATCGCGCGGTCGCGCAGCTCGATGCCGCCCGAATCTCGCCGTCCGTCTCGCGCGTCCTACTCTATTGCAACAGCCCTGGCGGACGGTCGCCGGGTATGACCGACCTGGCCGACGCCATACGTCGCACGGCCGCCGCCAAGCAAGTCGTCGCGTACGCCGACGACATTTGCGCGAGCGCGTGTTATTGGGCGGCGAGCCAGGCCGGCAAGATTCTGGCGAATCGCGGCGCCCTCGTCGGCTCGATTGGCACGTACACCGTGCTCGTCGACGTTTCCGCCGCGCTGAATCGCGCTGGCGTCCGCGCGCACGTCGTTAGGGCCGGCCAATTCAAGGCGATTGGCGCGCTCGGCAGCGAGGTTTCCGCCGAGCAGCTCGCCGAAGTGCAGCGCGTCGTCAACGGCATCAATGGCCAGTTTACGGCGGCCGTCCAGAGTGGTCGCCGAATGTCGGCCGCCGAGCTCGCTGCGGTCGCCGATGGCCGTATCCATACCGCGCAAGACGCGCTGCGGCTCCGTCTCGTCGACGGAATCGCGAGTCTGTCGGAAGTTTTGGCCGGCATCGACCGGCCGCAATCCAAGGGGCAAAGTGTGAACGCACAAGAACAATTCAACGAGTTGGTCACCGACAAAGTCGCTCGTGGTATGCCGCGCTCGCGCGCCGTCGCCGCAGTCATCCGCGCGAACCCCGAGCTGCAGGGGCAGCTTATCGCCGAAGCGAACGCCGACCGACCCGCGAGCCAGCGGCCGCGTTGGCGCGACTGAGCGCGAACCGCGATGAACATCGTCACCTTAAACCGCTACTTTTTCCGAAGAATGAAAGCCAAATGCCAGCCAAAAGTGAAGCCGAACAACTCGAAGAAATCTGTTTCCGCGCAGCGCGGGGCGAAACCCTGACACTCGATGATTTGGCCAGTGTCCATGCGGCCGGCTGGGATCACGAAAAACTCGACGGGGAGACGCGCCGATGCCGTCGTGTCCTGACCCTGCAGGCGGAATCGGGCACGTCCGAAGAGCGCGCAGACCTGCGGCGCCGACTCGACGAGGCGCGCGAAATGCTGGCGCGACGTGGCCCGCGCATCGATGATGAGATTCGCGCCTTGAGCAAGGAAAAGGCCGCGCTGGAACGGCCCGTTCGGGAGATTTCCATCGAGCTCGACCGGCGCGAGGTCGCGCACCGCAAGCTGCCCGAGTTCGCGCCCGCGCATATTCACGCATTCGTCTCGCTCGCGCGCAAATCCATTCGTGGCAAATATCGCGATGTGCCCGAAATGGAAAACCGCTGCCGCATGATTCGCGAGATTTCGACGCTGCCGGCGAGCAGCGAGGCCGCGAAGCTGCATTGCGCCGGCGCCGGCCAAAAGGCGAACGTGCCGACGCAAATCGACGATGCCGGCCGAGTCGTCCTGATCGAATCGCGGTGGCGCGAATACGTCGGCCGCCTGCGATCCGAGCTACCCGCGCTGGAAACGAAGCTTGCCGAACGCCGTGCGGCGTATGAAGCCGAGCTCGCCGAAGCGGAAAAAGCGCTGGGCTGCTATCAGCGCTGACGGTGAAGGTCTGGGCGCGGGGCGTGGCATTGTCCCCGCGTGCGTGCGCCGGCTGGGTTTCGTGTTCCACCTGGCCGGCGCCCTTTTTTCTTTCCGCTCTCTTTTTTTTCGAGCGCGTCACGTCATGAGATTTTCACCCAGTTGCGGCGGCGGCGGTTGCTGCGCCGATCCGTGCCCACCTACACACTGACGGGCACTGTGCCGGCGGACTGCCGGACGTGGTGGCGCGAGCCGATTGCGTTCGCGAGCGCGACTTCGAGCGGCACGCCACCGTGCAATGACCCGCCAGGCGAGTTGGCGGCCGGTCGCGTGTCATATGTGTCGTGCGAGTGCGAGTTCTGCCAGACGTTGTGCCCGACGCCGGACCCTGTTTACGGTTGCGCGCCGTTCGCGGACTGCTGCTGTCCGCAGCCAGATTGCGCGGGCGAATAG
The DNA here is from genome assembly GCA_050186685.1 of Pirellulaceae bacterium. Lineage (GTDB taxonomy): Bacteria > Planctomycetota > Planctomycetia > Pirellulales > Pirellulaceae > CAZFLF01. The sequence goes on along the minus strand of JBFWYF010000020.1, from coordinate 13,534 downwards.
GTCCTGCTCCTGCGCTGGGCGGCGCGCGTCGTTTCCCCCGATTGTTGCGCGCGTCCGCCTGGCCCTTTTTTCTCTTTTTCGTGAAAGGCGTCGATGATTCCCGACGACTTACGAGCCCTGCCGCAATGGGTTGTATGGCGCAATGTCGCGACCGGCGGCCGCACGACGAAGAAGCCTTTTCAGGTTTCCGGCCTGCCGGCCTCGTCGACCGATCCGGCGACATGGGCGGACTACGAGACGATCGAACCCCACTTGGCCAATCACGACGGGCCAGGTTTTGTCTTCAGTGCGGACGATCCGTACTGCGGCATCGACTTAGATTCCTGCCGCGATCCAGCGACGGGCGAGCTGGCCGGCTGGGCCGACTATTGGTTGACGCGGTTCGCGACTTACGCGGAGGTTTCGCCGTCCGGCGGCGGGGTCAAGCTCATCGCACGCGGCCGCAATCCATTGCCTACCGGCAAGCATGTCAAGCTCGACGCAGCGCCGACCGTTGACGGGAAAGCGCCGGGCATTGAGCTATACGACCGCGCGCGGTTCTTCGCGCTGACGGGCCAGGTTGTGGAGGGGCATTCGGCGATCACCGATTGCCAGGACGCGATTGACGAGCTCGTTGCCCGCTACTGGCCCGCGAAGGAATCGTCCGTGGCGCCGAGCGGTCCCAGTCGGCTCGACATGGTCGAACGTTGCTGGCGATACGTTAGCCAGGTTCCCGACGCGATCAGCGGCGACAAAGGCCACGACAAAACGTTACGCGCCGCGTGCGAGTGCTTACGCTTCGGCCTGACCGACGGGGAAGCGGCGGAAGTGATTCGGCGCTTCAATGCATTAAAGACAGGCGACGAGCAGTGGACGGGCCGCGAGCTCGAAAAGAAATTGCGCGACGCGCGCGACCGCGTTATCACGGACGGCGAGTTTGGTTGCCGGCTGCGCGACGATGCGCCCGCGAACGGCGTGGCTCGCGTCGACCCTGGCAAGCCGGCGACGGTCAAGCAGTTGGTTTGTGGTTTCCCCAGTCTGCGCAAGCCGGTCATTCGTGGCCTATTGCGGCAAGGGGAAACCATGAACGTGATTTCCACGACGAAAGTTGGCAAGAGCTGGCTTGTCATCGACTTGGCGTTGCAGATTGCGACCGGCGGGAGCTTGTTCGACCGTTTCGACGTCGAGCCGGGCCGGGTCCTAATCATCGACAACGAGCTACACGCCGAGACCAGCGCGTTTCGGATTCCCATCGTCGCCGAAGCGCGAGGTATCGCGCTAGACGCCTACGGCGACCGCGTCATGATTCAGAACGTACGTGGTTCCCAGTGTGATATCTTCACCCTGCAACGTATCTTCGACCACTTCCAACCTGGCGAATTGCAGGTTGTGATTTTGGACGCCTTTTATCGTTCCATTCCCACCGGGGTAAACGAGAACGATAACGGGATGATGGCGAATCTGTTTAATGTCATCGACCAGTACGCCAAGCGTATGGGTTGCTCGTTCGTGCTCGTCCATCACGCCACGAAGGGCAACCAGTCTGGCAAGAGCGTTACCGACGTCGGGGCCGGCGCTGGATCGCAAGCACGGGCCACGGATACGCATTTGATCCTGAGGCCGCACGAGGAACCCGGCGTCGTCGTTTGCGACGCGGCGGTACGGAGCTGGCCCCCCGTCGAGCCGTTTTGTTTGCGCTGGCAGTTTCCCGTCTGGCAGCGGGCCGACGAGCTCGACCCGACGCAATTGAGAGCCGAGTGGCCAGGGCGCGGCCGCAGAAAGCCCGTCGAGCCGAAGGCGCCGCCCGAGCCGGAATGGACGGCCGAGCGATTCGCGGTCGAGGTTGTCGGCGACCAGCCTGGTTCAATGGCCACTATCCTGGCCCGCGCCGTTGATCTGGGACTCAGCCCATATAAGGCTGAACAGCTCCTGAAGCTCGCGGAAGGCCGCCAATCAGTCTTTCGCCATAAGGCCGGACCACGCGACAAGCACCTTTTCGCGACTGTTCCGCAATCGTCACTCTTGACACAATCGCTGTAACTCAACCCTAAGTGTGTGTGCCAGTCACCCCCCTATAACCCCCCAAAGCACCTCGCTAGGGCGAGTGCTTGGGGATAGTGGTTTTTGACACTCACACACACGAACACGACGAAAGGTGAAATTCATGGCCGGAATCACGGAAACTCACTACGGCGAGCATGACCCGCATTGCACGCTCTGCCGACGCCCGGCCGCTGCGTTCTGGACGCCGCCCGACGGCACTCGGGGCGTGTCGGTGTGCCGGGCGTGCGCGGTCGAACATTTACCCCGTTTGATTGCGGACGCCGTATTCGACCCGGCCGCCGACGCGGACCACTCCTGGACGAAGTGCGGCCTGCAATACTTCCGTGCGATCGCGCGCCGGGCAACGCGGTAGGGGGTGTTTGTGAAAGAGTTAAAAGGGCAACTAGCCAGCGTGCCCCGCTTGTCGCTGCGATCCAAAGAAGCGACGCGGGCGCTGTCGATCAGCGAGCGGACATTGCACCGACTCACGGCGGCAAACCAAATTCCGCATATCCGGTTAGGCGGAATGGTACTGTATCCGGTTCGCGAGCTCCGATCCTGGCTGACGTCTCAGCTGGAAACCGTTGACGCCGGCAAGCCAATCTGAAAGACTACGGACACTAGAAGTCTGTTTTCTCTACGTACCGACTGAAAAAACCGGATACCGGGTTTGCCGCGCGCGAGTGGTAACGCCGCGCGGGTGGGAGTAGAGACCCACCTTAGTAGCGACAAACCCGGCTTCGGTTTTTTCGTGAAAGGCTAGCCAGTCATGGCCGGCATCTACCGCAAGCCGAATGGTGTTTTTCTGGTTCGGTTCATGCTTGATGGCGAGAGAAAGGCGATCGCGCTTGGCAAGTCTGAAAAGCGGGCGTCGCGTTTCTGCGAAGCTGTCGACGAGCTCTTGACCGCCCGCGAACTCGGCCAGTCAATGAGCCCGGAAATTGCGTCCTGGCTCGCCAGGTTGCCCGTGGCGATGCGTTCCAAGCTCTATGAAACCGGATTGACTAATCCGCCAAAGTCGTCAACAGCGCAAACGCTGGGGGCCTTCCTGGAGGGCTACTTTAATCGGCGTTCCGATGTTAAGCCCGCTACGCGAATCAACTGGGGACACACGCGGCGAAACTTGCTCGATTTCTTTGGAGTGGATAAACCGCTGGACGAAATCAATGCGGCCAGTGCGAAAGACTTCGAGCGTTACTTGAAGGGAACAGCCCGCGAGCATCGCTACGCCGAGAACGGGAAAGATGAACCACTTAGCCCGGACACGGTTCGGAAGCGGATTAGCAACGCCAAGCAGTTTTTTAACGACGCGGTCGACCGTGAGCTAATCGCCCGCAATCCGTTCGCCAAATTGCAATCATCAGTGAAGGGAAACAAGAGCCGCCAATTCTTCGTAGCACGCGACGCGATCGACAAGATACTTGCGGTCTGCCCGGACCCCGAATGGCGGCTACTCATCGTCCTGGCCCGCTACGGCGGTCTACGTACGCCGTCGGAAAGCCTCTCGCTGAAATGGTCCGACATTGAATGGGATGCAAACCGAATGACCGTACACAGCCCGAAGACGGAGCATTACGAGGGGCGAGAGTCGCGCGTTGTGCCGTTGTTCCCCGAGCTCCGGCGGGAGCTGGAATCCGTCCGGGATGACTCGCAAGCGTACGTCGTCAATCGCTGGCGTGATGCCGCCGAGCGGACTGACGGCGGCTGGAAGAACTGCAACCTTCGGACGCACTTCGAGCGGATTATCAAGCGGGCCGATGTGACGCCCTGGCCGAAGCTCTGGCAAAACCTGCGATCCACTCGGCAAACGGAACTGGAGCAGGAATACCCCTCGTACGTCGTCTGCGCCTGGCTGGGAAACAGCGAGCGGGTTGCCAAGCGGTTCTATTTACAAGTGACCGACGAGCACTACGCGCGGGCAGGAGGTGCCAAAATCGACGCCAGTCATGCGCTGCCAATGGCTGCCACGAGCGACCTGGACGTTAAAAAACCAGCAGAAAACAGCCATGTTCTGCCATTCACGGCCGTAAAAATGGGCGGTACAGGATTCGAACCTGTGACCTCCGCGGTGTGAACACGGCGCTCTAACCAACTGAGCTAACCGCCCGAACGGGCCGTAATGTAGCGGATCTCGGGATTCCGTGCCAGGGGCAGCCGACCCGTGACGGCCACCCAACTCGCTGAGTTGAAACCAGCCAGGCGAGAGTAGAGGGAACGGGCGAACCCAATGCCAGCTTCGTACCCGAATGCCTGACTACTTCTCCCCGATCGGCTTGGGGATGTCGCCGCTGGCTACCACCGCGTCGCTGGGCACCGCGTCATTGGACACAGGCGGTGCCTCGAACTTGGGGGCGGTCGGCTCGTCGTAATCGTCATAGTCGCCGGCCGACCGGCTCGACGAGTACGACGTGGAAGTCGACGGACTGTTGTAGTCTGCGTAGGTGATCGACGACTGAATATCGGACAGTCCTTTACGGAACTCGTTGTAGCTTTTCCCGAGCGAGCGCATGACTTCCGGAAGTCGCTGCCCGAATAACAAGATCGCCACAATCCCGACGATGGCCAATTCCCACGGTCCCAGGTTGAACATGATTTCGGCTCCCACGAACAAGATGATTCCAGCACCGCAGCCGTGCCTCGCAGCGTCCGGCTCGTCCAGCAGAAAGATCCGACCCGTGATGGTACTGCGGCCTGCTTCTACTGGAGCGGTTGCGCCGATGCGAAATGCGGCGCCCCCTTGTCGAGCTGCGGAGCACGACACGCGGCTCCGTATCACGAGGATCAGGTTTTCTGAGGTGTCTTCTCGTGTGTTGTGATGCCCTCGCCGCCTGCGCCCGACTCTTCTTCGTCGTCGACGCCTTGCACGCCCTTCTTGAATTCCACGACCCCACGCCCGAGGCTGCGCATGACGCTGGGGAGCCGATGGCCGAACAGCAACAAGGCAACTCCGCCGATAATGAGCAACTCGAACGGGCCTGGGTACCATCCCAGGACGGCGCATTGAACCAGAGAATCCCACGACAAAGCAGACGGTGACATGGCTTCGCTCTCGCACCAAGGTAGGAAGGAAGGTATGACGCTACAGAGCGGCGAAAGCGGGACGACTCCCGGCTGGGCGTGTCCAGAACCAACTTGCGCGTCGCTACGTAAGTCTACGCAGCAAATGCCCGAACCGCAATCCATTCTAGCGGTGCCCCCAGGGCTGTCAAACGCTGCTGGGGTCGTAGCCGAGTGGGCTACACGAGCTGGCTGCGGCGGGTATGGTCCGCGGGCCTCGCGCCGACTGGTGCCCGGCGAAAAAGGCCCTGCGACGCGTTGCCAGCCGGGAACAATCCACCGATACTGTGGAGAACCTGCTGCTGGTTCCGCCGCCTAGCCCCCTTTGCCGTATGTCGCAATCGAACCCCGCTCTTGACGCGTCTTCGGAACCGGATCTGTCGAACCGTCGACTTGGGGACTACCTGATTGGACGCCGATTGGGCCGCGGTGGTATGGCCGACGTGTACCTGGCGGAACAGTCCTCGCTGCGCCGGCAAGTCGCCTTTAAAGTCCTGCGGAGTTCGCTCGCGAAGGACAGCACGTTTGTACGTCGCTTCCATCACGAGGCGCAGGCGGCGGCTTCGCTGGTTCACGCCAACATCGTTCAGATCTACGAGGTCGGCTGCATCGACGGCGTGCATTTCATTGCCCAGGAGTTTGTCGACGGTCAGAATCTGAAGCAGCTCATTCTGCGTCGCGGAAAAATGGACGTGAACCGCGCCGTCAAGATCATCCGCCAGGTCGGCGCCGCGCTGCATAAGGCCGGCCAGCGAGGAATCGTCCATCGGGACATCAAACCGGAGAACATTCTCCTGACGGCCGAGGGCGAGGTGAAAGTCGTCGACTTCGGCCTGGCACGCGTGACCAACAACGAGCGGCGGGTTGACCTGACACAGGTCGGCATGACCCTGGGCACGCCCCTGTACATGAGTCCCGAGCAGGTGGAAGGGCAGCCGCTCGATCCCCGCAGCGACCTGTATTCGTTCGGTGTCCTGTGTTATGAGATGCTGGCTGGGCGGCCACCCTTCGAAGGAGACAATGCGTTCGCCGTCGCGGTCCAGCATCTGAAGAACGAGCCAGTGCGGCTGGAAACGCTGCGGGACGATCTGCCGGGTGGTTTGGGGCGGATCGTCCACAAACTGTTGGAAAAAAAGCCCGCCGATCGGCACCAGTCGGCGGCGGAGATGCTGCGGGAACTGAGGGCCGTCCCGTTTGAGGGTCAATCGGAATGGCAGGCGGCCGAGGAAGATTGGAACACGACCGAGTGGGAGGCGCTGGCCACATCGCAGATGGCGGCGACTCAGAAGCTGGCGACCGTCATGTTGCGCGAGACTCGGTTGCAGGGCGGTTATCGCTGGATGCTGTGGCCCGTGCTCGCGGTGATCCTCGCCTTCAGCGTCGGCATGGGGCTGGCTCGGCTGACCCGCCCTCCGTTTCTGCTCGACGTCGCCGCCAACGAATTGCCGAAGACTCCCCGGAAGGGTTCCGCGAAAGAGCAGTTTGAGTACGCCATGGAAAACGCGGTGCGTTCCGATGACATCGAACGCGACTTGCTGGCCAACGAACGGGATTTCCTGGCCGTCGAACAGTACTTTTCGATTGACGAACCTCAAAATGAAGAGTGGATCCGCCTGGCCCGCTTTCAGCGGGCCTGGATCTATGCCGAATCCGGCCAGTCGGAGGAAGCGTTGCAGCTCCTCGCTGACTTGACCTCCCAGGATGCCGACCTGCGACTCCAGATGAACGCCTTGGTGTTGCAGGCCAACTTGCAGGCTCGAGCGAATGCGCCCGAGGCGACCGCAACGGTCGCTCGGCTGGTCAAGCTGATGGAACAGACCGATCGCTTTTCGCCACGGGACTTGTCGAACGTCAGCGAAGACCTGGAAACGAACCGATTGCGCGAGCAGTTCCGCAACGCGTTCCCGAATGTGTTTTCCGCACCGCCTCCGAGGCGCTAGGGAAAGAAGGTCGGCGGGGGCGGGCCATCGAGCCAGTTCGGTCGAAACAGGAGTTGACAATCCGGAGGAGCACGGCAGAATAAGCATCGTGTCGCCCGGAATTGGCGGGCGACCGACACTCCGCCCCCTTCGTCTAGCGGCCTAGGACTCCGGGTTCTCAGTCCGGCAACACCGGTTCGATTCCGGTAGGGGGTATTTTTCATGCGTCGCCGGCACTCGCCAAGTCGCCGGCGATTGTCATTTCTTGACAGCGTAACGACTTGCGACTCAACGTCGTCCTGTCCCGCCGCGCCATCCGATTGGCCACACTGCGCTCCGCTTCGCGCTGACCTAAATCCCCACCCGCCTGGGGCGTGGCGACCAGTTGATCGTGCGGGCCAAGGTCTCGCGTGCGCCATCCCGAAGCATCCCAGGTCTGGACCGCATGGAGCGGGCCTACGCGGCCGCACGAGAGAGCGGGAGGTTAAACGCCGGGCGTCAGGTACGAAGGAGACGGGGCCCCTGATGGGATGCACGGGGGGATTGGAAACGCAGAGAACGCCGATGGTCGCAGAATAGGAACAGACAGCCACCGACGGAGTGGTTGCTCCCCGTGTTCTCTGCGGTTCTCTGCGAGTTCTGCGTTTCCTGGCCCCTTGCTATCCGCGGCCAGGTCCACGACGGCGGAGCGTCGTGCCACACTAGTGCCGCCCGGTTTCGCGATCAGCGGCGTTCTCGGCGTTTTCAATCCTGGCCACCCGCGACAGCAGCCGCGCGACGGGTCGGACCGAGGAAGAGACAGGCACGATCGGTATCGGTCGTTCCTGCATTCTCCGCGGTAATCCGCGAGTTCTGCGTTTCCTGGCCCCTTGCTATCCGCGACCAGGTCCACGACGGCGGAGCGTCGTGCCAAACTGGACGGTAGGATGGCGGTCAGGACCGCTGTCTCGGCGGGTGATTCTTCAAACGAACGAGTCAGACTAATGGCGATACACCCTTCCTCGGTGGCCTCTCGGCGCGTGCTGTTGAGTCTGTGGGATGGGGTGCCACCCGGTAAGACGCAACTGGTGACGACGCCGGACGTCGGCAGCGTACTCGCACAACTGGCGACGTGGGGGCCCGCGGAGCTCGACGACCGACGCATCCTCGCGGTCACCTGGGAGCGGCTGCCTTCTTATCCTCGGATCCTGGAAGACGCGCTGGATATGCTCGCCGAGGCCGCCCGTTCATGGTGGCCGCAATGGTATCCAGCGGATCATCGCGACGAGGGCCACGCAGCGCCCCACGCTCTCCACGATCGCGCGCGGATGGCGGGTGTGGAGCGACTGGTCGTCCCGCGCCTCGCTGGCCAGACGGGGCCAATGGAAACGCAGAACACGCCGATTTCGCAGAGCGGAAGGGGAGAAGAAAGCGCCGGCAAGCGATCTTCTCCATGGCCATCCACGACGGCTGCCCTTCATGGTTTTCTCTGCGGCCATCTCCGCGGCCATCCGCGACTTCGGCGTTTCATCGTCCCGCGCTGGCTGGAATTGGCGGACAACGCCTGCCGCGCTCAGCGAGCGCCGCGCTGGCCGAACGCCTTTACCGCGGAAGTCGAGGTCCGCCAACTGGCACTGGCCCTGGGAGTGCGATCCAGCAGATTGGTTTTCGCAGCACGAGATGAAAGTCAAGACAGGCCCGCGCTCCTGGGCCTGGCGCGGACTGCCGAATGGCTGGCGCGCGAATCGCAAATGCCGCTCGTCGTCCTCCTGCCGAGCAGCCTGGCCCGCGCCCCGGAGCTCGACAGTATCAGCTTCCGGCAAGTCGAATTGCCGGGCGACGCGGCGTACTCGCCGGCTTCGTCCGCCGCGTCCGGCGCCGAAAGCACGTCGCCGGCGCCCCGTGCGCTGCCGGCCCCGCCGCCGCAGCTGCTGGTGCATCCGTTGATCGGCCGCCCGCATCCGGGAAGCCGTGGCGAACAGCTGCTTTGGGACCGGTTACAGTCCGACGCCGAGCTGGCCGAACTGTTCCTCTGCAATCAATGGTGCACCACAGTGTGTCAAACAACTTATATCGTTGATTTCATCTGGGCCACCGGTAAAGTGATCGTGGAAGTGGACGGCTATTACTGGCATTCGCAGCCTTGGAATTTCGCTCACGACCGGAACCGGGACTACGAATTCCAGCTTTCGGGCTACCTCGTGCTGCGACTGCCGCACGACGAGGTCCTGGAGGACACCGACGGGGCGATGAACAAAATCCGGCGGCTGGTGCACTTGCGGCAAAGGAGACGCGACGATGGAGACGGCGATCAGTCCTAAGCAGACCCTGTTCCTGTGGCGCCTGCTGGTCGAGCCCGATGGCATCTATCTGAAGGATCTGAACAAGAAGCCCGATCTGTCCAGCACCGAGCGGAATCAACTGATCTCAGCAGGCTTGATTGAAGTCGCAAAGCGCAGCCCCGGACCCAAGTCGCGCGCGAGCAATTTCGCCATCCTGACGGAAAAGGGTTGGAGTTGGGCCGAGACGCACCTGGACGCCCCGTTACCGGCTCAAGGCAGCGCCGGTCTGACCGTGCTGGGACTTCTGTTGAAGCGACTGAAACCGCAGGTCGATGCGGGCCATCTGTCGCTGGCCGGCTTGCTGACTCCGCCGACAGGGATACCGGCGCCGACAGGGACAGAGGCGCCAGCTGGGACTCTGGCGCCAACGGGAACGCCAGCGCCGCACGTGGAAAGTCCCGAGTCCGCGCCCGGGCTAATTGCGGATGAGTTCAAACGTCGCCTGTATGCGGCCTGTGCTCAGATTGTGGGCGACGGAGTCTATGGCCAGCGAGTCCGACTGGCCGACCTGCGCGCTCAGCTCGCGGATGTCCCCCGTCCTCAACTCGATCACGTATTGCAGGAGTTGGAACAGAGCCAGTTGGCGGTTTTGTATCCACTCGACGACCCGCGGGAGATCCGACCTGAAGACGAGGAAGCCGCCCTTCCGAACAGCAGCGGCGCCGATCGCCACGTCTTGTATCTGTCGCGTCTGCGCTGATCGCCCGATGTCTATTGCGTAAGGAAACTGCCATGGCCGTCGCCGCTTCGCCTCGCCGGTTGAACACGTCGCCCGATCTGGCTGCACTGCGGGCCATCGATTTCGACTGGACCATGCACCTGCGGAGCGTGTGGACGGATCCGCCCTACGACTCGGCGGAAATCCACACGGGGCTTCGCGACGAATTTCAGGAGCGGCTGGACGACTTGAACGAGGAAGCGAATCCCAATTCGCCGTTGGGCTGGCTCCTCGTGGGTGCGGCTGGGAGCGGCAAGACGCACTGGCTGTCCGTCTGCCGACGGCACGCTGTGGGCCGGGGTGTCGGCTTCATCCTGGTAGACATGACCGACGTACGTGATTTTTGGAGCACCGTGCTGCAAGGTTATCTCGATTCGCTGCAACAGGAGTACGAGCCGGGGAAGTTTCAGCAACAGTCGCTGTTGGAGAAGTTTCTGGGGCTGTTCAAGTTCGACGTGCCTGTCGAGCGGGCGCTGGAACTCCTGCCCGAGTTCCCCCGTGATCGACTCGCGGAAAAAATCTCGGCGATGGTAGGAGTAATCCGCAGGCGGCATCCGGCCGAGGCGGCCAAACATCAGGACGTCATCCGAGCGGTGCTCGCTACGACGTCGAACGATCCGGCCGCCAGTGCCGCCGGGTTGAATTGGCTCAACGCCAACCCCATGGACGACGACATGCGCAGGCTGCTGGGCTTCGCCAAGCCGCAGGAGGAGCCGCGACGGATTGTCACCGCGTTGTCCTGGATGATGAGCCTGTGCGGCCCCACCGTGCTGGCGTTCGATCAACTGGATCCCATCGTCGCACAGCTCGATCCGGCGGCGCAGGCCGACAGTCGGGAACTGAAACCGGAAGGGTTGAGGGCCTTGTCGATCATTCAGGAGATCGCCAACGGCCTAGGCGCGCTTCGCGACGCGACGTACCGTACGCTCGCCGTCGTGTCGTGTCTCGAGACGACACTGCACGCGCTTCGACGGTACACGCTGCAATCGTGGCAGGATCGCTTTGAGGAGGCCCGTTTCTTCGCGTCGCTTTCCAGTTCCGAAACGGCCGCCAGCCTGCTATTTCCGCGAGTCGAGGCGGGTTGCCGTACCGCGGGCTTCAAGCCGCCATATCCGACCTGGCCAGTTGCGCCGCAGGCGTTGCGGCAGGTACAAGGACAATCGCCGCGTGAGTTGCTGAAAGTCTGCGAAGCACACCGTCGGCGCTGCCTGAGCGCGGGCGTGGTGGAGGAACTGACGTCGTTGGCTCCCATCCCGCCGGGAGGTGGCACCTCCGATTTGCCGACGGATGCCCGGATCGATGAGCAGTTTTCGAAATTCCGCCGCGCCGCCGACGTGGACGGCATCCTCGAACAGTCGACGGAGGATGAGCGCTTCGCCCCGTTACTCATCGCCGGTTGTCGCTGCCTGCTGCGGGAGTTGAATTTGCCGAATCACCTGGACGGGGTCGTCGATGACTTTCCCGGGGGGAAGACCACGAAGCCGCTGCATGCCCGCATCCGGATCATCGATCACGCCGCGAACGATCGCGAAGAGCACTTCTGCTTCCGGGCGTTGGAGCGGAGTCATGCGATCGCTTTTCAGTCTCGTCTGAAGGGAGTGATGAACGGTTCCGGTATCGACCAGCGATTGCCGTTTCGCCACTGCGTCGTGCTGCGGTCACAGCCGACTCCCGGTGGCGATGTGACGCAACGTCTCGTCTCTCAGTACGAAACCAGCGGCGGCAAATGGCTCCGGCCGGACGCAGAAGCGATTCGCACACTGTACGCGCTGCAGGAACTTACCGCAGCCAATCCACTCGGACTGGAAGACTGGCTCCAGCAGCGTCGCCCGGCGTCCGGGCTGCGGCTGTTCCAGCAAGTCGCCAACTCGCTCTCCATGAATCCGTCCATCGAGTCGGCGCGGTCGTCGGGACCGGCGACGCCCAGCCCAAGCCCGGCACCCGGGCCGCTCGAGAAAAGGCCGTCCGCGGCGACGAGTCTTACTCCGGAGAAAACGGCGAACTCCAGCGAGACAGCGTTCTCGGGAGATCTGGCGCCCTCGAGAGAAGTAGTCCCCTCGAGAGAACCGGCGCCCTCGACTGATCCCGTACCTTCGCTGTCACGGAAGATCCCGCTCGGCCTGCGGCAGATCGGCGCGAAAAGCGATACCGTGTATCTCCCCTTGCCGCTACTCGAGAAGCACACGGTTGTTCTGGCGGGGGCAGGTTCCGGCAAGACGGTGTTGCTGAAACGCATCATCGAAGAAGCGGCGCTCGCCGGCGTACCCTCGATCGTGATCGACGGCGCGAATGACCTTGCATCGCTCAGCGATCGGTGGCCCGAACCGCCCGTCGCTTGGGGACCAGGCGACGCGGAGAAGGCCGAGGCCTATCACGCTGCGGTGGATGTCGTCCATTGGACTCCCGGGCGCGAAGGCGGCAATCCACTGGCTTTCGAGCCGCTTCCGGATCTGGCTGCCGTAGCGACGGACGCGGACGAATTGCAGATGGCGATCGCGGCGGCTGTGGAGGCACTGGCGTCGATGGTACTCACCGGCCAGAGCGCGTCCAACGAGAACAAGCGCGGTGTCCTGTCCAAGGCCTTGCGGTATTTTGCGGAGCAGGGCGCCGGCGATCTGAGTGCCTTTATTGCGCTGTTGTCGGACCTGCCTGCCGAGGCCGGCTTGGGAATTACCAACGAGGTGAAACTTGCCAAGGACATGGCGGACAGGCTGCTCGCAAAGATCGAGACCTGTCCCATGCTTCGTGGCATCGGCAGTGGCCTCGACCCAGCCGTCTTGTTCGGCGATTCCGTACGGCTGAAGCCGGGGCCGCGCATCTCGGTGATCAGTTTGATCGGCCTGCCGTCGGCGGACCAGCGGCAGCAATTCGTCTATCAACTGGGGATGACCCTTTTCTCCTGGATCAAACGGAACCCGCATCCGCCGGGCCGATCGTTGCGTGGTCTGCTGGTGGTGGACGAGGCGCGCGACTTCATTCCTTCTCAGAAGTCGATCCCATCCAAGGTCAGCCTGCAACTGCTCGCCTCCCAGGCGAGGAAGTACCATCTCGGACTCGTATTGGCGACACAGACGCCCAAGGAGATCGAGAACCGCGTGATCGGCAACTGTGCGACGCATTTCTATGGACGCGCCAGTTCGCCGGCCGCAATTCACGCGATTCAGGATCAATTACGCCAGCGCGGCGGCAGGGGCGAAGACATCGCGGCCCTCAAGGCAGGGCAATTCTATGCGTATAATTCCGAGGCTAATCTCGCGCAGCCCGTACGCTTGAGCGTGCCCATGTGCCTTTCGCGGCACGAAACCTTGGACGAGGCGGTCATCTTGGAGCGCGCCGCGCAGTCACGCAGTCGCTTGGCTATGGCAGCGGGAACGCCCTGAGGATTCTGAAATGCTCGAAATCAGGAAACGCAGAAATCGCAGAGGGTCGCAGAGGCAGAGGGTTGCAGAGGGCAAGGCAGAGAGGTCGCTCCACACCTTGAGGCGGGGCGAGTGGGG
>JBFWYF010000019.1:0-22211 GCA_050186685.1 Pirellulaceae bacterium | reverse complement strand
GATCGCCTGGTGTTCGCTCGCAGGTTTATCGCCCTGCTCTTCGTCGTCATTGTGCTGAACATGGTGTGGCAGTACTTCCGCGTCTGGCTGCCAAAGATGCTCGAGCAGTTCCACCACTATTCGCCTGGCGAGGTGCGTTACTTTGTCATCGCCTACTACATCGCGACGGATCTGGGCTGTCTCGGTTCCGGGCTGCTGGTAAAGTGGCTGGTCCGTCGCGGGACACACGTCCATACAGCGCGCCTCACGGCGTTTGGGATTTGCGCGCTGCTCACCAGCTTGAGCACGGTGGCAGCGGGACTTCCGAAGGGACCCCTGCTGTTGTCGTTGTTTCTCGTCATCGGCTTTGGCGCGCTGGGTCTGTTTCCGAACTACTATTCCTTTACCCAGGAGTTGTCGGAGCGCCACCAGGGCAAGATATCCGGCACGTTGGGCTTCACGACCTGGGTTATCACGTCCGAGATGCAGGAACTGATCGGGAAAGAGGTCGATCGCACCCAATCGTACGAACAGGCGATCTTTTGGATCGGGTTGACGCCCCTGGTCGGATTAGCAGCCATGTTGCTATTGTGGGGCCGGCAAGAGCCATCGAAGTAACGCATCCGTAAGAGAGCAGCCATGAACATTCTGGTGGTTGGCGGCGCAGGATATATCGGTTCCCACACGGCGCGGCTGCTGCAGCGCGAGGGACACGACGTCTGGATCTACGACAACCTGACGACGGGGCATCGGCAAGCGGCGCTGCCAGGGAGGCTGATCGAAGGTGATCTCCTGGACCGGACGAGATTGGTCGAGGTCCTGACCGGCCGGCGCATCGAGGGTGTGCTCCACTTCGCCGCTTCCGCGCTCGTCGGGGAATCGGTGACCAATCCCGGCAAGTACTACCAGAACAACGTGGTCGGCACGTGCACGTTGCTCGAAGCGATGCGGCAGGCCGGCGTATCGCGGATTGTCTTTTCGAGCACGTGCGCGACGTACGGTACGCCGCAGCAGGTACCGATCACCGAGCGTGAACCGCAGCGGCCGATCAATCCTTACGGATTTACCAAGCTCGTGATCGAACAGGCGCTGCGGGACTATGCGGCAGCCTACGGATGGGGCTACGCGGCGTTGCGTTACTTCAACGCCGCCGGCGCCGCGGCCGACGGTCAGATTGGCGAGGATCATGATCCTGAGTCGCACTTGATCCCCGTCGTGCTGCAAGTCGCGTTGGGCCAGCGCCCTTCGGTAACGATCTTCGGTGAGGACTATCCGACGGTGGATGGCACTTGCCTGCGCGATTACATCCACGTCGAGGACCTGGCGGCGGCCCACCTCGCGGCGCTCGAGCGGCTGCCCGCGGGTAGCGGGCTGGAACTGAACCTGGGCACGGGCCGCGGGCACACGGTGCGGCAGGTCATCGATGCCTGCCGGCGCGTCACGGGACATTCGATCCCGATCGTTGCCGGTCCGCGGCGAGCTGGCGACCCGGCGGAACTGGTAGCGGATGCGTCGCTGGCCGAAAAAGTCCTGGACTGGCGACCCCGTTTCCTCGACATCGAGCCGATCGTCGCCTCGGCCTGGCAGTGGCATCGCGCGCATCCTCGGGGATACGCCGACTGAAACCCGTGCAACGACTTGGCTCGGACCACCCGCCTCCTGGCATGCGGTTGTCGCTATAATGGGCCGCTCGAAATACGCATCCTTGTGAGGAGACTAACATGGCTTATGGATTCGGCATCATTGGTTGCGGGATGATCGCGAACTTTCACGCGAAAGCGATCGCAGACGTCCGCGACGCCAAGCTCGTGGCGTGCTTCGACATGGTGGGAGCCGCGGCCGACAAGCTGGCCGCGTCCACAGGGTGCCGTGCCTATCACAACCTGGACGAGATGCTCGCCAATCCGGATGTCCATGTCGTGACGATCTGCACGCCGAGCGGGGCGCATCTGGAGCCGGCTCTGGCCGCTGCTCGTGCCGGAAAACACGTCATCGTCGAAAAGCCGCTCGAAATCACGCTCAACCGCTGCGACCAGATCATCCGCGCCTGCGACAAGGCGGGCGTCAAGCTGGCTACGATCTTTCCCTCGCGGTTCCATGAATCGTCGCAGCTAATGAAGAAAGCCATCGAGAAAGGGAGGTTCGGCAAACTCACGATCGGCGATGCCTATGTGAAATGGTTCCGTACTCAACAGTACTACGACAGCGGAGCATGGCGGGGCACCTGGAAACTGGATGGCGGCGGCGCGCTGATGAATCAAGCGATTCACAGCGTCGACCTGTTGACCTGGTTCATGGGGCCGGTCGCGGAAATCTCGGCCCATACCGCGACACTCGCCCATGAACGGATCGAAGTGGAAGACGTGGCGATGGCCAGCCTCCGGTTTGCCAGCGGAGCACTCGGCGTCATCGAAGCCACGACTGCCGCCTTCCCGGGAGCGCTGAAGCGGATCGAAATCAACGGCTCCGAAGGCTCGGCGGTCCTGGAGGAAGAGGACATCAAGAGCTGGCAATTCGCCAAACCCACGAAGCAGGACCAGCAGCTGCTCGAGCGCATGCAAGGCAAGACCAAGACCGGCGGCGGAGCCAGCGATCCATCCGCCATCGGCCACCACGGCCACATGCTGCTGTTCAAAGACACCCTGCAGGCCATCAAGAAAGGGACGACACCCCTGGTCGATGGCCTCGAGGGACGGCGTTCGGTGGAGATCATTCTGGCCATTTACAAAGCAGCCGAAACTGGCAAGGCGGTATCCCTGCCACTGGCCAGCGATCCCGTGCTTAAGGCCCGCAAGAACGCCCGCCAGTAGCCCGATGTGTGTTCAACAGAGTGCCCTCTCCTCGAAACACGCTGCGCGAATAGCCTGTTTCGGTGTCAGTGACCGGGCATGGCCGACGGGATATGAATGAGATCGGGCGCGAGGCCTGGGAGCGGCTCCACAGGGGAAGTAAGGCTTAACTGTAACGCCTCAAAGCGAATCGGTCGAGTTCGATACCCAGTCCCGGGCTCGTGGGTATCGACAGATAGCCTTCCGAATCCAACCGGAAAGGGTGAGTCAAGATCTGATCAATGTAGGGAGCGGGAGTCAGGAATTCGACGAATCGAGCGACGGGCAGCGCGGCGGCCAATTGAAGGTCGGCTGCGAGTCCCACGGCGGTATTCCAACCGTGGCTGACGAACTGGATGTTGTGATCATACGCCATCCAGGCGATGCGACGGGCTTCGGACAGACCACCGCACTTCGTGGCGTCCGGCTGGACAATATCCAAGGCGCCGCCTTCGATCCAAGGCCGGAATGCTTGGCGGCGCGTCAAGACTTCGCCGCCGGCAATGGGGACGGGAGACTGTTCGCGTAATCGCTGATAGCCTTCCAAGTCGTCGGGCGGCAGCGGTTCCTCGAACCAGCCAATATCGTACGCGGCCAGCATATGACTCGTCCGCAGGGCCCATTTGAATCCGTGGGGCCAGAACTGTTCGCTTCCGCCGGCATCGACCAGGATCTCGATGTCGGCGCCCACCGCGTCGCGGGCGGTTTTTACCAGCCGTTCGTCCCAGACGCGATCCCGTCGACCGAAGGGACGCCAGCCCAGCTTGATGGCCCGAAATCCACGAGCCGTCACAGATTGCAGTCGCTCGCGCAATACGTCGGGTTCATCGAACAGCAAGGACGCGTAGGGACGAATGCGGGTGCGGTAGCATCCGCCGAGTAGCCGGGAGACCGGCTGCTTACAGACCTTTCCAAAGAGGTCCCAGAGCGCGATGTCGATCCCGGAAATGACATGTTCCAGAGTTCCGCCGCGGCCCTGCCAGAAGGCGCTCTGACGCAATTTTTCGCTTACCCGTTCGGGCTCGACGGCCGATTCGTCATACCAGTGCTGTCGCAGAGTGGTGATGCCAGCCTGCACCAACGCCGAATTGGTGAACACGCTGCCGATCCCGCTGAGTCCCTCATCGGTCAGAATCTCGACGAGCGTGTGCAGGTCGTCCTCCGGTTCATGACCTTCGGGCCAGCCTCCATCCACAGTGCCGCCCACGAGTCGGTGAATGCGTATATCGCGGATCCGCATGCCTTTTTCTCCCCGTCCAATTGTACCAATTCGGGGGCAGGCGCCATCCCGCCGTTCCCTCGCCGGGGTGCTCGCTCCTGGCTACCGATGGTGCCTGCCGATGGGATGAGGCCGATGGTGCGATGTACCAATTCGGCCAATTGGGTGCTGCAATTCAGTGCAATTCGGTGCCAGGCGCCATTTCCCATTCCACCGCATCCCACCGTTCCGGGTGCCAGGTTCCTGGCAGGTTCCTGGTGCGGTTCCTGGTGCCAGGCGCCGCCTTTTCCCGCCTTTTCTTCCAGGCACCACTTTTCCCCAGCGACTCCCCTCTCCACCGTCGCCGTGGTGCCGTTCTTGGATGTTCTGGCGGCGAAACACGGTGTTTGCTACAAATCACTTGGTGATTCGCACTAAAGCTGCCACATCCGATGCCCAGGACGAATCGCAGATGGCCGAACCAAGCTACGTCCGACGCGGCCTAATCATCCTACTAGTCTGTGGAGTGAGCTATTGGCTGATTGCCCCGAAAAGCTACCCCCCACCGCCAGATGACGATTGGTTTCGAACCCAGGTAGTCCAGAGTCAGCGGCCCGTGCTCGTCAAATTCACCGCCGAATGGTGCATTCCCTGTCGGATGTTAGAGGAATCGTTGCGGCGGTTTGAGAAGGAAGCGGACGGCCGTATCGAAGTCGTTCGCATCGATGTCGACGCACAGGCCGACCTGGCATCGCATTACAAGGTTACCGGAATTCCCCTGATGTTGCTCTTCGACAAGGGAAAAGTCATAGATGAGCAAGTTGGCGCGATGGAATACGGCGAGCTGCGACAATGGCTGGGGCGCTACGTTCCCTAGCGGTGCTCATACGTCGATCGAGAAGGGATCAAGCAGCGAATGCGGCTCGCGCGTGAGATGTGCCGCGAATGAACTTTCGGCCGCGCCGTTGGGCCTCCCGTCGGATGCTTTCCATCCTGCCAGCAGCCGTCGGAAACCAAACTGTAAAGTTTCGGATCAGGTCAATCCACACCTCACTTTGGATCTTGAGACGGTCGAAGATCGTGGCCAAGTGCCCTGGAACGCTGCCTGGCTTGTCATCTCGCACCGACCGACCAGTCCAGTCCAGCAGACTGACTTATTCGACGAATGATAGGTTTAGGTAGCCCGTATTCGAAGCTCTTCGGGTCGGCGCGGGCATCTGACATTCGGAAGCTTCATCCAATTGAACTGGGCTCAGCCATCCTGCACGTGAATCGTGAGCGGTCGCGGCCGCCTCAAGGATAGAGGGGTGCACGGAGATTTGGGTCGTGTCACTCGAGCCGCCACTGCCGTTCTGTTGAGTAAGGGTACCTGGAAGGCCCGACTGCAATGCGCTCAACCGTTCATAAACCGACGTAAAGCGACTAGTCTCGGGCGTTTCCGCCAGTCGAGCTCGAACCGGATTCAAGTCAATATATGCGGCACATGCCAGCAGTCCGCAATCGTCCAGGATGCGAACTGACTTGAATCGCCCTTCCCAAAAGCATCCCTTGGTCTCGTCTTCCGCATTGGCACGTACCGAAATGTACTCGTTCAAACTTTTCATGAACCACGAAATGTCTCCTAACCGACGGCGCAAAACCAACACTTTATCATGATTTGCGAGATTCCGCTGCACTTCATCGTCGGTCATCGCAGCCGGTCGCCCGTCATCGTCTCGCCGCCCTGGGCATAGCTGCCACCAACGGCGCACTACCTCCTCATCCGCCCACCCGTCTTGGATGTCCGGCCGGTTACGAATAAGTACGTGAAGGTGATTGTCCATGATGGAGAAATTGAGGTGATCAAACGCGAAGATTCCAGCTAGTTCCTCCAGTCGTGCACGGATCCACACGCGACGAGGGGAGCCTGACCTCCCTCCTGGTTGATCGTCCCGCAGCAGGTGCAACTGACGCACGCACCGATTGATGCAGTGATAAATCCCGATTTCATCGGCATCAAAAATCTCGCTTCGTGGTGTGCGCGACATGGTAGTTGCCCTATACATCGAGACGGTTTCGAACGCCCTCTATACGTATAAGCACCAAAAACCTCTCGCCTCCATCACGGATCACGGCATTTTTCGGCCACATGGTCCATGGCTACTCCACGACACGTGGCGGGAGCTCGGGCCAGCGCCAGACGGAAGAACAACTGTAGCGAGGGCTTAAGATAGGCCGCCCGGGCTGTCGATTAGCAAGCCAGGAAGGCGCCTCCTGTTAGGTCTGGTAGGCGTCTGACCCGGACCGGGCCGACCGAACTGAATTAAGGCGCCTGGCACGGATAGGTGCGGATGGGTGCTCGGCACCGACCAGCCGCCCAAGCGGAGCAGGCAGGCAGACCAATCACCTGGCTCAAAGCATATGTCAGCAAGATAGGCGCCTGGCCCCGACCGGCCCGATAGGCGCCTGGCCCCGATCAGGCCCTCAGCAAGATAGGCGCCTGGCCCCGACCGGCCCGCCTGGCCCCGACCGGCCCGATAGGCGCCTGGCCCCGATCAGGCCCCCCGACCAGGCTTGGCCCCGACCAGAGTGGCCGCACCTGGGGCCAGCCCCGTGTGCAGGTGGTCGCAGACGTGGGGATCATGTCAGGACCGTTTGCGGTACTTCCGCACAATGTCCTCGTTGATCTCAATCCCGAGACCCGGGCCGGTCGGCACCTCGACATAGCCGTCGCGGACTTCGATGGGCCGCGTCACAATCTCGTCACGAAATGGGTTTTCATAGGTGTCGAACTCCAACATCGGCTCGTCGCTCGAGAACCCCCATGTATACGCTGGCAGCAACGACAACACCTGCAATGTTGCGGCGATGGCAATCGCACCGCCCCAGCAGTGCGGCATGCACTGGATGCTCCACAGCCGCGCCATCTCGCCAATAAACAGCACCTCGGCGATTCCGCCACACAGCGTCACATCCGGTTGGATGATGTCGAACGACCGCCTCACCAAGTGATCGCGCGCGGCTGCGCGGGAATCGAGCACCTCGCCCCCGGCCACAGCAATGTCGAGCGATTGCGCCAAGGTGTCGTAACCAGCATAGTTCAGACCTTGAGGCAGAGGCTCCTCCCAGCAGTAGAAATCCAGCTTCTCCAATTCCTTGCCAAACTGAATCGCTGCCGGCAAGGTAAAAGCCCCGTTCCCATCGGTCAGCAGACGCACATCTGGCCCCACCGCCTCCCGCACTTTTGCCAAGACCGCCAAGTCCCGACGCACACCAAATCGCCCCGTGCGAAGCTTCATCGCGCGAAAGCCGCGGCGAACCAACTCGGCGGCTTCCGACGGATGCTGTTCCTCCGGTGCTACACCCTCGGTGTAATTCATGGCCGCCGCATACGCGAGTACCCGGTTACGCAGCCGGCCACCCATCATGTCCGCCACGGACTGATTCAGTGCCTTCCCTCGCAAGTCGTGCAAAGCAATGTCCACGGCACCCACCGCCCGGCCGTCGCCAAAGTTGGGCCCCCACAGCTCCCGCCATCGCTGGCGAATCTGCATCGCATCCTGCCCAATCAACTTGCTCTTGAGAGGCCCTTCGATGATCCCTCGCGTTCCCCCGACGTCGGCCGTCTCGCCCCAGCCAACCAGTCCTCCTTCGGCCGTAATCTTGACCAGCAGCGCATCGCGATATCCATACAAGATCGTCGACGGCCCGATCGCTCGCGGCAAACGATGTTGCAGGGCATACGTCTCCACGTCGCGAATGGGCAGCGGGCCCACTCCCGAAGATGCCTGGGCCGACGGCAGCAGAGCGCTACCACCCACCCAACCTGCAATCCCCGACGCCAACAGGTCCCTGCGACTCACCATCACCGTTCGCATGATCCACTCCCGTTGCCAGTTCCCGGAACAACTCGCGCCACGCCCTGTTTCATCCCCCGCGCCGCAGCAAAAAAAACGGCGGCCGAAGTACGTGCCTTCGCCGCCGTCGTGGTTGCGGTTCTCTTACTTCGGCGTATCGCCACTCGGCGCGTCGGCACCCGACGCCGACTTTTCCTTGTCCGAGGCGCCCTCTGCTGGCGGAGCCTTGTCGGCGTCCTCCTTCACTCCCTCCTCGCTCTTCGTCTCGACAGCCGGCTCGCTCTTGGGGCGGTTCACTACGCTTTCTTCCCGCAGCGGAGCATCCACCGCCGGCACATCGGCATTCGACGCATTCCCTGCGGGCACGTCAGCCGCGGCGGGTGCTGGATCAGGCGTTGCCGTCCCCTCCCCATCGTCGACGGGCAGCCGATCGACGGCGTCTTCCTTGGGGGTGACTCCCGCGTCCAACGTACCGGATACCGCCAGCTCCTCAGGCGGCAGCTCGAACTTAAAGTGTTTCAGGAAGATCAACGGAGTGCCGTCGCTGTAAACCGCGTAATACTTATGTGTCCGGATCGGGATGCCCGCACGCCAATTGTATTCCTCGATATGATAGGGACCTTCGGTGAATGTATTGTCCGGAGCTCGGCCCAGCTTCTCCTGAATCTCCTTTTCTGTCACATACGCTCGGCCGGCCGTCGTATTCACCTCCCCGTTGTACTTCTCGATCGTGTCGTACGCCGCCTCCACTGCCGGCCGCGCCACTTTGTAGTCGTACCACAGGGCAAACAGTGCCAATCCGAGCAGAGCAAACAACACCAGCGATCTCGTGCGGTCGCTTCCTTTCGATGTTCTCCCTGTCGGAGATGCACCCGAGGAGGGGCTCGACGGCACAACCGGTTCTTGGATAGTCATGAAAAAAAACCTTGATGAAAAGGGCTCGATCACACCAGGTCCAGAAGCTAGACCACTCAGATGGTTGGATCGCAAAGCAGCGACAGTGTATCGCAACGCCCGCGTCGTGGGAATCATTTCCCGAAATCCCGCCCTGATTCGCCTACGACGCGAGACTCGCCGCCACCGCCGCGCGCATCTTCTCGAGCCCGGTGCGGGCGACCTGCAGCGGGTCTTGTGCCCAATACTGCCGATTGAACAGTTCCAGCGACAGCGCGCCCCGGAATCCGTTGGCTTCTAGCCCGCGCAGAATGCTCGCCAGGGGCGCAATGCCATCCCCCGGGTACACGCGATCCGCGTCGCTGATCGTATCCCGCTTTGGCTGAGCTGGATAATCATTCATGTGGAACACATGAACGGCGCGCCCATTCAAGAGACGCAGCCCCGCAAAATCGGAACCACCTTTGTAGATGTGATACACGTCCGGCAGGACACACGCCTGCGGATGGCCACTTTCCGCCGCCACGAACAACAGCTCGCCTAAGCGGCTCATCGAAAGCGAAAAGCCCCACAACTCAAGTTGCGGGGTGACATCCATCTGTGCACCCAACTCAAGCAGCGTTCGGTATCGCTCGGCGGCACGAAACAGGTTCAGATCCGGCTGTTTTGTCGCCCCAGTCGGAGGGGCCGCAATTCGAACGCCTCCAATCTGGCGGAGGAGATCCATGTCCCGCCGCGCATTCTCGAGCCCCTGTGATCGGCGCGAGTCGTCATCCACAATCCACTCGGCAAACCCAATCGCGCTCGCTACCGTCAGACCGGCATCTTCAATTCGTTTCCGCAGGTCCGAAACGCTCCCACCCTGCTGAACGTACTGGGTCAAATCACCCATCCACGGTTCGATTGCGTCGTAGCCGGCCTTCGCCGCCAAGTCGACCTGGTCGGGTACCGACAGCTTCTGGCCCCGAATCGTGCTCATGTTGAGACAATACTGAAACGGTGGCTCGTCGGCCCGGTCGGCCGTGACCGCCTGGCCGCGGCCGTCCTCCGGCGCCCGCCGTTGGCCGGCATCGGAATCACTCCGCTGACTTGTCGCTGCCCCCGGCGCGGGTGGCTCCATGGCATGGGCCACGACCGTCGAACCAGCCACGGCGGCTGCGAGCCATTCACGGCGAGATACCCTACTCCCAGACATCGATGGACCTGCCTCATTTCACCTCGGACGCGCACGCCAGGAAACCGCCGCGTTCCGTCCGCCGGACGCCGGCTGGGAATCCGTTCGCGTCACCGGATTCCGCTGCATGTGCTGGTTCAAGAACGCCGCCTTGGCCGCTATTTCCTCTTTTCTACCAACCCTTCCGTCCGTTTCACGCCTCTCCAGAATCGCACGGTCCATGGCGTCCAAGTCGATGATCGTCGCGGAGACCGACGCCGTCGCCGATCCCCTCTCGGTCCCTGTGGTTCGGTTTGCGAATAGCCGCCCTGCACCCGGGATTCCACCCCAACGGGACGACCCCGTTACGACTCCGCTCGCTGATCGACCCACACCTCCTAGTACCGCACCGCCACGATCCGGCACCAACACCGAAGTCTGCACGGAGAAGACTCGCGTCGTCGGAAGCTGAATGGTCTGTCCGCTCGCAGGTGCAACCGCATTTGCCACCAGGACTCCAAGTGTCATCGTCACGTACCGCGACATCGCCGATCTCCTGCACACAACACGCCCCCCTGCACTGCGAAGTCTATCGCATCCGCGCAGGCAACGCCAACTCGCAGCACGTCAAGCTGCGGGGCGATAGTTCGCGGCGATGGCACGGGGTATTATTCCAGGCAGGCGGATCGCAGGGGCCGTGGGCCTTGGTGTCGTGCACCGGCGTCTGGGACCACCGCTTGGAGTTCGCTGGCCGCCACGAGCCCAGATGGAAGTGACTAATGGACGCACCCGTTTTCGCCGCCGCTTGTTCGACACTCTCCGACACGTCCGCCGCAGTGGAGGAGGCCGGCCAGCGAACGTCCGCTCAGTTGGGCGGAGCCGCCGACCTGGCCTTCGTGTTCTTCTCGGGCGACCACATCGCCGCCGGGCATGCGATCGGCAGTCGGCTCTGCGCCACCCTCCAGACCGACAATCTGATCGGCTGCTCCGGTGAATCCATCGTGGCGACGGGTGCTGAACATGAGGGGACTCCCGCCGTTTCCGTGTGGGCTGCTCGCCTGCCAGGGGCTCGCGTGCTGCCGATGCACCTGGATTTTTCCCCGTCGCCCGAAGGGGGCAGCCTGACCGGCTGGCCCGACGACCTGCCGGCGGTATGGCCGGCTCCCTCCGCCTTGTTCGCGTTGGGGGACCCGTTCAGTTTTCCTGTTGAATCGTTGCTGAAGCTGGTCAACGAAGAACACCCGGGCATCCCCGTGCTGGGAGGCATGGCGAGCACGGCGTCCCAGCCCGGAGAGAATCTGCTCATCTACGGTCGGCGCGCGGTGTCGCAAGGATGCGTGGGCGCCCTGGTCTCGGGAGGACCCCCCATTCGCTGTCTCGTGTCGCAAGGTTGCCGGCCCATTGGCCAGCCTTTTGTCATCACCAAGGCGGAACGCAATGTCATTCAGCAACTGGGTGGTTTGCCTGCCTATCAACGGCTGGTGGAGGTGTACCAGTCCTTGGCAACCAGCGAACAGGCCCAGGTTCGACGCGGACTGCACGTCGGACGAGTCGTCTCGGAATACCAGGAACGATTCGAACAAGGCGATTTTTTGGTGCGTAACGTGATGGGGGTCGATCAGCAGGAGGGTATCATCGCGATTGGAGACTACGTCCGAGCTGGACAGACGGTCCAGTTTCACGTCCGCGATGCGGACACGGCCGACGCCGAGCTTCGACAGCTGCTTTCCCAGGCCAGGAAGACCTCGTCCTCGGGAGGCGGGGCCTTGCTCTTCACATGTAACGGTCGGGGCACGCGGCTGTTCCCCTCACCGCATCACGATGCGGGGGCCATCGCCGGCCAGCTGGGTAATATTCCGGTGGCCGGATTCTTCGCGGCCGGTGAGTTGGGCCCGATTGGAGGCCGCAATTTCATCCATGGTTTCACGGCCTGCGTCGCCTTGTTCGCCCCTGCCTGAAGGTCTCGCCGACGGATCGCAGCTGCATGACGCATTGGAGCTTCAACCCCATTCTGGGTAGTTACCTGCTGGTGGCCCTGGCCACCCTCGGGCTGTTCCTGCTCCTGCTGGTCCGTCCGGCATTCCGTGCGCTCTCGCCCCGCCGGCGTTGGACTCTGCTGGGACTGCGAGGCGCGCTGATCCTGCTGCTCCTGTTTTCGCTGTTGCGCCCGACCGTCGTTACGACAACGCGCAAACCGCAAACGGCGGTCTTGCTGCTGCTGTTTGACACCAGCCGGAGCATGACCCTGCCCAGTGCGACTTCCGGAGTGTCGCGCTGGCAGGCGCAATTCGCCGCACTGCAGGCTGCCTTCACCGAACTGGCTGGCAGTGGTCCTACACTGGACGTCCGCAGCTACGGTTACGACGCGGACTTGGAGGCCGTGACCGCTGCCCCAGGCGACCCCCAGTTCCCCGAACAGCCGTCCGGCGATCAGACCGACATTGGTTCCACCCTGTATGACGCCGTCCGGCAAGAATTGGGAAAGCGGCTGGCGGGCGTTGTGCTGATGGGGGACGGTACTCAGACAGCATTCGCACCCCGCGTCGAGATCACCTCCGCCGTGCGCGAACTGGCACGCCTGAATTGCCCGCTGTATACCGTTGCCTTCGGACCGCCCGGGGATGTGGGCCAGTCCCGCGACGTCGCCATCGAGAGCCTCCCTGAGCAGTACAACGTCTTCGTCAAAAACGAACTGGTCGTACGCGGAATGGTGCGCGTGCGAGGTTACGCCAACCAGGAGATTCCCGCCGAACTGGCGTGGGAAGACAGCACCGGCAACCGCCGCGTCGTCGGCTCCGCCCGACTTCAGGCCCGCGAAGACAATGAGCTGCTGCCCGTCGAGATTCCCCTCGTTCCGGATCGTCCCGGCCAGTACAAACTGACGCTGCGTATCCAGCAGCAGGCTGGTGAACTCGTCACGCGCAACAACGAACTGACCGCCTTCCTGACGGTGCTCGAAGGCGGCCTGCGTACGCTGTATCTCTATGGCAATTTGCTAGGCGAGCAGCGACTGCTCCGTCGCGCCATCGATCTTTCTCCCGACATCCAGCTGGATGACGTCTATATCGATCCGCTGAACCGAGCACAGTGGCCCGTCAATCTGAATACGTACCTGGCCAATCCGTTCGATGTCATCATCCTCGAGAGTGTACCGGCCGCGGCGATCTCCGACGCCGACCAGCAGCGCATCAGCCAGTCCATCGAGCGAGGACGTGGTTTCATGATGATTGGCGGGTTCCTGAGCTTCGGGCCCGGAGGGTACTTCGGCGAGCCGCTCGCCGATGTCTTGCCGGTTACGATGGACCGCTTCGATCGTCAGGAGCCAGGGGTCGATCAGCCCATTATGCGCGATCTGCACCTGTGGGGCGAATTACCGATGGTCCCCGCGCGGCCACATCCGATTACGCGGCTCGCCTCGGCCGAAAAGAACACTGAGACCTGGCAATCCCTGCCCAAGCTCCGCGGGGCCAATCTTTTTCGCCAGCTCAAGCCGCGTGCCCAGGTGCTGGCCACCACCGACAAAGAACAGCCGCTGCTCGTGTCAGGGGACTACGGCCAGGGGCGTGTGCTCGCTTTCGCCGGAGACAGTACGGCGCGCTGGTCGCAGTTCGGACATCAGCTGGAACATCGCCGTTTCTGGCGTCAGGCCATCTTGTGGCTGGCGCGACGGGAAGAAGCCGAGCGCAACGACGTCTGGATCCAGTTGGAGCAGCGCCGTCTGCCGGTGGGAGCCCGCGTGACGTTCAGCGCCGGCGCGCGTTCGGCGGCCGGAGATCCGTTAACGGGGGCTACGTTGCAGGCGGAACTTGTCGAGCCAGGCGGTTCCCGGCGTCCCATTGCGCTGTCGCAGAACGGCGATCAGGTTTCTGGGAGCGTCGAGTCGCTCGCTACGGCCGGCGATTACCTGATCGAGGTGCGGGCCGACTACCAAGGCCAACCGGCGGGCAGTACCCAGGCCAGTTTTCAACTGCTTGACCGCGACGTCGAACTCACGAACGCCGCCGCCGATTACGACCTGCTCGAACGCCTCGCGCAGCAAACCAAGGTTGCCGGGGGACAGACGGTCAGCCCCGAGGAATTGCCCGAACTGCTGCGCCAGCTCAAACAGCGGCAGCAGAAGGCCGAAATGGAAGTCCAAACGAAGTGGCAACTCGGTGACACGGCCAGCCTCTCCTGGCTCTACCTCCTCTTGTTCGTGGGCGTCATAGCCTCCGAGTGGCTGCTGCGCAAGAAGTGGGGTTTGGTTTGAGCGCCGATTCGGGTTAAGGGCCCCTGTCCTTTGCGGTTGGGAGCGTGGAAGACGCTTCCTTTCAACTCAGGAGCAGGCCGCATGCTTCGCGAACGAGTGCGCATTGGACTGGCCCATGTGGTACAGGCCTTACGGGAGCCGGAGGCCTTCGCGGCCCAGTGGCACCAACAAACTGCCCGCTATCCACTCGAAGTATGGACCGCTCTGCTCGTCACCGCGATCGCGGGAACGACCACCTACGGAATGACGATGGGCTTACTGAGCCCGCAGGCGACGACGGTGATCACCAAGAGTATCGCCTGTACGTTCGCAGCCGGCATGGCCTGGACGATCTCGCTCCCTGCGCTGTACATCCTGAACAGCCTCGCCGGTTCCCGGTTGTCGGCGAGCACGACACTGCTTGCCGCCTTGGTCACGGTGAGCTGGGGCGGACTGGCGATGATCGCGTCGATTCCGATTAACTGGTTCTTGAGTGTAGCGGTCCCGCATGCCGGATTCGTTCTGATCGTGAACCTGGTGGTGTTTGCCGGGGTGGGCATTGCGATGGCGGACACCTTTCAGCGCGTGATGGCTCGGCTGGAGCCCGGGCGGCCGCTCGTCGCGGTGTGGTGGATTGCCCTGGTTTCCGTCATTGGCATGGAACTGTTTTACGCCTTCGATTTGTTTCACTTCACGGTGTGAGCAAGAAGGTGTCGCGGTCGGCAAGCGTGTTGGCATGCCCCGCGCCCTGCTACGCATTCGCGTCTCACCATTCGCAAAGTGGGAGAGTGAGAATCATGTCGGGAGCCGAAATCATCGATGCCGAAATCGTTGCCGAGGCCTGGAATCGAACGGATGCGGCGGTCGCAGAGCGGGTTGTCTCCACAACGCCCTTTCGCTCTTCGGCCGCCGCCGGTTGGTCGGTGCCAGGCACCGAGCTCGACTCAGGTACGCCGCTCGAACTACCCGGTACCCCGCTCAAACTGGTCGAGTGGATTCTGAAAGATCGACTCCGGCTTGAAGGGCTGATTCGCGAGCCGGCGGAGCAGGCGGGTTTATTACCCCGCTTCCTCGCCGTCTGCGTCGGGGGCTTTGCCCTCTATGGCGTGGCGATGGCCACCTTGCTGCAGGCCTCCGGGGTCTGGCCCCAGCTCGCATCCATGGCGGGATTGCTGGAGGGGGAGGCCCGCGCGATGATCCGGTTTGAGCCGGTGGCCGGCTTCGGCGAGATCTGGGCGAGCGGCTCGGCGCTCCATCTCATCATCGCTTATACCGCCGGATTGATCGCCGCCACGGGTATCTGCCTGCCGAGTTTGTACTTCTACGGGCTGCTGGCAGGCGTCCGGATGTCGATGCTCGATGTCGTCGTCCACTCGCTGAAGGCCAAAGCGACGGCCGCAGTGGCGCTTGTGGGGTTGTTGCCCATCTATGCCGCGCTGGCGATGGGAATGATCGTGTTGGGGGTCGGCGGCGCGCTCCGGGATGGGGTTCTGCTCGTTGGCTTGACCTTGCCGTTTATCGGCGGCCTGTGGGGCACCTACTCGCTGTATCAGGGATTTCTGGGGCTGGCCGACACCATGCCGCCGTCGCTTCGCTGCCGGCGGGTCTGCTTTCTGAGAAGACTCGTGCTCGCGTGGGCGGGCTGCTACACCGCAGTGACTCCCATCATGATCTACACGCTCTGGGAATTTCTGGCTCGAGCTTGAGCAGCTTCACCTCCGTGAACCCGCCCGAGCTCCCGGCATCGCGGCCCTTGATGCAAGTTGTTTCGATCTAAGTTAGCCACATCCACAAAGTGCCGGGGGCACAGGTGCCACCTGACAAGGAGTGACGTCATGTCCATGGTCCGACGCATGGGAAGATTGATTTCGGCCAACTTTCACAGTCTTGCCGACAGGTGGGAGGATCCCCATGCCGTGTTGCAGCAGGCCGTGCGAGACTCGGAGCATCGGCTGCGCGAGGTCATGGACGAGGCCGCTCAGCTGATGGCGTGCGAGAAGCTGCTCAGCCGACAATTGGCGGAGCAGGAATTGCTCGCCGGACGATGTCGAGCTCGCGCCGCCGAAGCCTTGCGCGATGGGGACGAAGAGCTCTGTCGCTCGTGGTTGCGGCAGCGCCGGGAATACAAGCAAGCGGCCAAGGAACTCGCCGCGGAAGTTGCGAGCACTCGAACGGCGGTACACCACATCAAAGCCAGACTCGAATCGCTGCAGCATCAGCAGGCGCGCGAGCGCCGACGCGTGGTCGTCTTGCGTGCGCGCCACACGGCCGCTGCGGTCCGCTACCAGTTAGCGCAACAGGCCTTGCTGGCCTCCGAACCCGTTGGCGACGATGGCTACCGGGAAGACATGCAGCGTGTCGAACTGGCGATTGCTCACCAGGAGGCCCGCGCTGAGTTGTTCGAGATTTCTTCCAGGCTCGCGGTATCCACCACCGCTTTGGCAGCTGGAGACGATCTGGCGGACGAACTGGACCTCTTGAGAAATGAGCTCTCAGCCCCAGCGAAGGCAGAACAATGAACCTTGCCACGACGCTCCTTTTTTACCTGGTTATCGGTGCCGCAGTCAGTCTGGCCGCACTCCTGGGAGACCAGCGGCCCACGCGCTTCGCCCGGCTCATCTCGGCGTTCGGAGTCGCGTTGTTCTGGCCGCTATTCGTGCCGGTGCTGCTCGCCGGGCGGTCCGACCGCGGCGGTCGCCGGGACTTGAGCCCGGCGGAGGAGCATCGGGCGAAGCATGCCTTTTCCCCCGCGGCCACTGTGCCAATGCATCCTCCGCGTGAACCGGAGGATGCGCTACGCCGTGAGATTGAGGAGGTGGACCGGGAACTGGATGCGGCGGTGGCGAGTCTGGATGGGTGGGCGGGCCACGTCCTGGCGCAGGAGGGTGACCGGTTCGACGCGCTGAGGTCCGCGTGGCGCTCGCAGGCTGCCCAGATCCGGGAACTGGACGCACTGTTGGCCCATCCGTCTTTCCAGATCCGTGATCGCGAATCCCTGGGCGAAAGTCGCGAAGTGGTGGACGAACGTTGTCACGCCAGCCGACTTGCCCGGCGCGAGAATATCGAGCGGTTGTGGGCCGTGCGGAACGACCGCCTGCGCGAACTCCTTTCCACATTGGCCTGGGTCCGCGACCTGGTTACCCAGATCCACCTGGCCCGCTATACCGGCGCTCCCGCGGCCCGCGCGGAGGAACTGGTGGGCCAGATCGCGGCTGCGGTCGAAGGACTATCGGAAGTCTCGAATTGGCGCAGCCGCGAGGCAAACCGGCTGTGGCCGGACCCGACCTGGCCGGAGGGGCGAACTGGCGACGCCCCGACGGAACCGATGCTCGATTCGGTGCTGCACGCCGGGGGACCCTCCTGAGACCGGCGATCAAGCCGACGGCACTGCGGGCAAATTGGCAATGACGCCGCGCAGGAATTTCGCCAGACGGTCCGATGCCTTCAGGGCGTCTTCCTTCAATTGCCACATCTCCTTGATCGTCGACGGATGCTTGAAGAGAGCGCCAGCGGCAGCTCCCAGTTTCCCCGCCAAGGATCTCTGGTCGAGCATGCGCTCAATCTCCGGCGGCAACTCGTCGTCTACGGTGTCGGTGATGATCCGGACCGAGACGAAGGGCAACTGGCGCTGTTGGCACAGTTCGACGACCCC
The DNA here is from genome assembly GCA_050186685.1 of Pirellulaceae bacterium. Classification (GTDB taxonomy): domain Bacteria; phylum Planctomycetota; class Planctomycetia; order Pirellulales; family Pirellulaceae; genus CAZFLF01. The sequence continues at coordinate 4,443 of JBFWYF010000019.1, read as the reverse complement.
GATACTTTCCATATCGGCGCAGAGAGCCCCGTGGTTTTCGCCGAGCCGGTGTTTCTCCTCGGCGCTGCGCAACGGATGCTCGACGGTAAGCTGGCGTCCGAGATGCAGTGACGGATTGTTGACCAGCGACTCCCGCTGAATGTGCACAGGTACGGGAAAATGCCGGCCGTGCAGATCGGTTACTTCGTCCGCCATGACGATGTGGCCGCGTTTCAGGGTCCCCTCCAAAGCTGTGCCAAACCCGGCCGAGATCACGGACTGCACCTGATGGAGGGTGATCACTTCCGCTGCAGCGGAAGACGCGGCCACGCGTCCCACACCGGATTCAACCAATACGACGGGCCGCCCGTGAATGATACCCGTGTGCTCGACGAAATTCGCGCACCGGGTCGTGATGGCTTGTTCCAGGGTATCGACCAGTCCACCCGCTTCCACACCGGTGGCAAACACGATCGCGATCTCGCAGGTCGGCGGCGGCGCGGGGGGACCGTCTGGCTGCGCGTGCAGCGACTGCCGAGCCGCCTCGTAGATCTTGGCTTGCGCCTGCTCCCGCAAGTAGTTCGTGACCAACGTTCGGAGCACCATCGTCTACTCCCAGTCTTGCCAGCCCACGACCTCGAACAACTGCCCGCTCTCTTCGTTCAAATCCAGCGGCACGGGGCGAAGCAGTCGCTGTTCGCGCACCAGTTCGCCCCGGATCAAGTCCCGCGTCGGGTAGTCACTGTACCCGTAGTTGCCGGGACTTCGGTACCGGTCGAGTTCATACCAGGACACGTAAATGTGTGAAATCCTCAGGTCGCGAAACGCCTCGAAACGCTCCGTGCGAGTGCGGCCCTTCGTCAGCCGTTCAAGCTCGCAATCGTCGAAGCACGTGTTGTACAGCACGGGCACGGCAATGTCCCAGACCTGAGCCTCGCCGACCATCAAGGCTCGATACCCCGGCCGTGCGTGTTCGTTCAGATACAAGTGAGCCGGGTGGAGATCGCGTTGAAGGCTCTGCAGGGAAACCAGAAACCGGTTGTCGCTCACCACCAAGGCGTCGAACACGAAGTTAAACAGCGTGCCGGCGATCAAGGCTATCACGGCCACGCCGCGCCAGGCACCTGCCGATTGCCATGCGACGCCGGCCCCGGCGGCTGCCGCGACGAGCGGCAGCAGGGGCACGAGAAAGCGGTCGACACGGTGTGTCAGGAACCACCACACCACCACCGTCCAGGCGATAAAGGCGGCGAACAGAGCGAGCCGGCGCCGGACAGCCGGCATGAAACACGCCATGATCGCGAAGGGCCAGAGCACCGGGCTCAAACTATCGCTGTTCAACAGCAGCACCCGCGCGCCGCCGAGTGCTTGCCCCACGGTGTAAGGTGCGGCGCCCTCCCGTGGCGGCCCATGGGCTTTCGTCCAGCGGGCGTCCTGTTCGTCGGTCCACGAGCGGCCGTCGAACCAGCGGTCCAGCAGCGGGTAAGTGGGATTACCGGCCAAGATCCAGTTCTTGCCGAGCCACAAGCCGCACCCCGCCAAGACAGCGACGGAGTATATCGCCGCCGCTCGCCCATCGAATCGTCGAAACTGTCCCCATCCGATCCAGGCACCCAGGGGTACGGCGAGAAACAGCACGGCGGGATACTTGCACGCAACGGCCGATCCGGCCATGAAACCCGCCAGTGCAATGAGCCCCGTGTCCCGTCCGGTTGTTGCCTGACGGAGTTGCGTGGCATACAAGGCCAGCAACATGAAGAGCGCCGAGCAGCCGTCGATCATTCCATTCATCGACACATGCGCGATCCAGGGAGTCGATAGAAAGATCAGGCAGGCGGCGGCCCCCGCCGCAGGCGTCAGAAAGCGCCGACCCCAGGCATAAACGGCCATCGCACCCAGCGGCGCCATGATGGCGATCACCGTCTTGCCGATCAGCGATCCCCACCACCAGTCACGCTCACCCGTTACCAGGAGCATTCCCAGAATGGCATGCATTTCGGCGCCCAGCGGCATGTTTCCATACACGTTGTGAGGCAGGAACGTCACGCGTCCCGCCTGATACCATTCCTTAGGAACCTGCAGGTGATACTCGCGCACGTCGAAATACGTCGGTGGTTGTGTCCCTCCCCAGACAATCAGCAAACCGAACAGGATCGAGGCGCCGAGGCAGAGTTTAATCAGCCAATCGGAGGGCGCCTCACTCGTCGCGCGCGCGGGTTGGCCCGTGTCGGACATCACCGGCACCTTGGGTGATCGGGACCACCCCCACCGCCAAACCGTCAGTCCCACGATGCCGAGCGCGGCCAGCGCAAACAGCCAACGCTCCCGCAACAGCCCGGCGAGTCCAGCTGTCAGGGTGCCCAAGGACCAGGCGTTGAGGCCGATCGCCGTTCCGAAGATGATCCGTTCCCATCGTGTCAGGCAGGTCCCCAGTCCCAGCCCGTCCAGCAGCAGTAGGCCCGTCGCGCCGCAGACACCGACGATCAACAGGGCACCGGCGACTACCGGCAAATGATCCCAGGGAGCGAATCGGGCCCAGGAGCCGTCCACCCAGACGGTTAAAATGCCGTCCGGGGATAACAAGAATGGCAGGACTTCCCGACGGAGCGGATTGATCAGCAGAAACCAGCCTGCGTACAGCAGAAACCCAACCCCCCACAATACGGCGGGACCCCACGTGCCAGAGGCTGCCGGAACAGCTGGCTTATCTGGAACAGGGCGAACGCGAGAATGGGCCACAGGAATGAGGTTGGGTCAGTAAGCTGGAGCGCCTGACACGATGAAGTATGCTTGACGCAGGATGGCAAATGCCCGCACACTTTGCCGTTTGCACCGATTTTAACGCACCGAGGCCGCGCTCGCGACGCATCTATGACTGACCACAGCAGACTGCAGGGAATCTTCACCCCCAACATCGTGCCCCTCGACTCCCGTGGCGACATCCACGAAGCCGAACTCCGACGATATTGCGATTGGCTGATCGAACGCGGGGTCCATGGACTGTACCCCAACGGGTCGACCGGCGAATTCACGCGGTTTAACGCCGAGGAGCGGCGGCGGATTATCGAGATTATCGCCGACCAGGTGCGCGGACGTGTTCCGATTCTGGCGGGTGCCGCCGAAGCGAACACACGCGAGACCATCCAGGCCTGCGAGTATTACCACTCGCTGGGCGTCCGGGCAGTCGCCATCGTCTCGCCGTTTTACTACAAGCTGACCCCTCAAGGCGTCTACGCATACTACAAGGAGATCGCCGATAACTCGCCGATCGATGTCACCCTGTATAACATCCCGCTGTTCGCGTCGCCGATTGACGTCCCCACGGTGCAGCGACTGGCAGAGGAGTGTCCGCGGGTGGCTGCGATCAAGGACTCGTCCGGTGATCTGCCCCATATGATGCGGATGATCGCCGCGGTCCGACCCCTGCGCCCCGATTTCTGTTTTCTCACAGGCTGGGATGCCGCGCTCATGCCGATGTTGCTGCTGGGGTGCGACGGGGGTACGAATGCGACCAGCGGAGTTGTCCCGGAAATCACGCGCAAGCTCTACGATCTGACCATGGCACGGCACTTGGATCAGGCGCGCGACCTCCAGTACCGTCTGCTCACGTTGTTTGATGCCATGATCTTCTCGGCAGAATTCCCGGAGGGATTCCGTGCCGCCCTGCGGTTGCGCGGCATCCAGACGGGCGTCGGCCGCCAGCCGCAATCCGAAGTGCAGCAGGCGGCGCTCGAGAAACTGAGCAATCAGCTGCAATGTCTGCTTGCAGCAGAAGGCTTTACCGATCAGCCCATCGGCGGCTGCCCGGCCGGCGAGAAGGTCGATACGGATGCCGTCTCACGGATCGTGCAGAGCGTGGTCGATGAGCTGAAGAAACGCGGTCTGGCCTGACCGAGAGTCCGCTACGGAGGCGCACCGAGTCGTAGCGGAAGTCGCAAGACTTCCGACGGGTGTCGCCCAGTTGTAGCGGAAGTCGCAAGACTTCCGACGGGCGGCGCGAAAAGGACGAACACGCCGACCTCACGGGTAGAGCAGATACGTCTCCCATCCGGCCGCCGTGCGCTCGTAAACCGTCCGCTCGTGAAGTCGTGCGGGCCGATTCGACCAGAACTCGATTCGCCGCGGGACAATCCGATAGCCGAACCAATGTTCCGGCCGAGGGACTTCGCGGTCGGCAAACTGAATCTCGATTTCCGCGTAGCGGTGGATCAGCAAACCGGGCGAGTCGAGCCGAGCCGACTGGTCGGAGGCCCACGCGCCGATCTGCCGCTCCCGCGGGCGCCGCGCCCAGTAGGCGTCGCTCTCGAGATCGCCCACCAGTTCGACGGCTCCTTCAATCCGTACCTGTTCCGCGATGGGGTCCCAGTAGAAGCAGAGCGCTGCGTGGGGATTCATCGCCAGCTCCCTTCCTTTCCGGCTGGTCGAGTTCGTATAGAAAACGAATCCCCGCTCGTCAAAATCTCG
>JBFWYF010000018.1:0-22571 GCA_050186685.1 Pirellulaceae bacterium | reverse complement strand
GAGGATGGCCACCGGCAGCCGGGCGGTGCGCGGTTCTCGCCTCAAGAGCTGCAGCATCTCACCGACCGCCGGCCGATCGATCACATCGCTGATCAGGACAAATTCCCAGTCCGCCGCCTGGGCTGCCTTCTGCAGTGCCTCGTGCCCTGTGCCGGCCACGTCCGCCGCCAATCCGAGCCCCTGCAGGATGCCCGACAGAGTCTGCGCCAGTTCAGCCCGTGGATGAGCCACCAACGCTCGGCGGGAACCCGAATGGTTAGCGAAGAAGCCCAATGCCTCGGGAACGAAACTGGCCCCAGGGTATCGCTCGCGCGGGTCGATCTCCAGGATTGCTTGCAGCGCCGCAAAGCGCACCCGCCGCTCCTTGTTCTGCAATGCGCGGCACAACACACTCGGCTGCCCGTTCGCTTGAATCAGATGGGCAGGCGTCGCCACGGCGCCCAGCACTTCGGAAGCCGCCATGGCACCCGCCGGATGACTCTTGTCGAGCATGAGCTGCAGCAATGTCTCCAACTCGCGCGCCGGCAGCTGAGCGGCCATGTGAAAAGGCGTCCCGTCTGCGCGGTCGAGCGGCTGCTCCCAGCCACCCGCGAGTTTGGCTTGCTCGAGCAAGGCCCCAACGTACAGCCGACGGTACTCCGCGCTTTCCGGCATTAAGGCGACCAGTTCGCGGGCAATTCGTCCTGCAATCAGGAGCTCTCCCTGGTGTACTGGAACGCGGGCCTCCACAGGACGCTGCTCGGCTACATCCCAGCGCCACACGCGCACCTGGTCCTCGTGATCGACCGGCAGTGCCGCCAGGCCATCGAAATACGACCGCGCCTGCTGGTGAAGATAACGCTCCGCCGCGCTGCGCGTCGGTACCCCGCCTAACCGTTGCGTCAACGCTGCGGCGGCCGCACTTTGCGACACGGTACCAGCGGATCCCAGTGCCGCAGTCAACAGATACGGAACCGTCGCCTGCGTCTGCAGCTGGCCCACGGCGACCAAAGCCCGCTGGCGCAATCCTTCGTCCGGGGCGTCCCGCGTCGCCAGAAGCGGGCCCTCGGCGTCGCCGCCTAACAAGGTGAGCGCCTCGATAATGACCGGGTGCTCCGCGGATCGCTCCTGGTTGGCCAACACCTGAATCAAGGCCACCGCCGCCGCCTCTCCGCCTCCACGCAGTTCTACCATCGCCCCGTGACGCACGACGCCCGACGGGTCGGATAACTGGCGAATGAGCGAATCCAATCGCGCCGGATCGCGACTCATCTGAACCGAAGCCTTCAAGACCGCCTCGGCGAATGTCCGCCCTTCCGGTTGTATGGATTCCTCCCGCGCAAGCCGCAGGAACAGCGCGGAACCGAATTGCCGCTGCAACGACCACAGCGTTGCGGGTTCGAAGTTCGAAGCCGATAGCCGCCGCAGGTACCTTTTCGCGTCCTCCGGGCGGCTCAGGTTCACCAGATTCTCGGTCGCTCGCAATAAGTCGACAGCGGTCTGCGGATTCGAGTTCCGAATCGCCAGCACCGTTGGATTCGTCTCGGAATCCTGAACTTCGGGTTTGGATTTGGTCGCCGGTCGGGCTGCCGGGGTGGGCTTGCTTTCCGTTCCAAACGGGTCGGGGACCGAAGTCGGTTCCTGAGCCAAGCCGCCTGCGGAAATGCAGAACAGGATCGCAACCAGGGACTCGTGTCGAAGAATCAAGGGGCAATTCATAGCGCGCTATTCGCGGTCGAGAAAGAATGCGTAGCCAACTTTTCCTTCCATCGTACAACCTGCTTCGCCACTTCCTCCGGCGCCGTCGAGCCGTAGCTCACAAATGAAGCAACCGCCTCCTTCACGCCCAACACTTCGTACACCCGTTCGTCCAGACTCGGCTCCGCGGCTTGGAACTCGTGCAACGGTAGCCCGGCCAGTGCCGTACCCCGTTCCATCGCTCGCCGCACAAGCTGGCCGACCAGATGATGGGCCGTCCGCTGCGGCATGCCGCCCCGGATCAACCATTCCATGAACGTTGTCGCGTCCAAGTGCCCGCGCTCCAGCCCCGCTTGAATCGCCTCGCGATTCAATTCCATACCTGCCACGACCGGCGCGGCCATCTTCAGGCACGCATTCACCGTGTCCACGGCGTCAAACAAGGCCGGCTTGTCTTCCTGCAGGTCACGGTTGTAGGCCAAGGGCAGTCCCTTGACCAACATTAACAGGGTCACCAAATTGCCCGCCACCCGGCTCGTCTTTCCCCGGATCAGCTCCAGCACGTCCGGGTTGACCTTCTGTGGCATGATCGACGAACCCGTGCAGAACTCCTGCGGCAGCCGGATGAAATTGAATTCCACCGTCGACCACAAGACCCATTCCTCGGCCCACGTTCCCAGGTGCTCGGCTATGGCGGTCAGCACAAACGCCGTTTCCAGTACGAAGTCCCGGTCGCTGGACGAATCCAGGCTGTTCGCCGTCACATCCTCAAACCCCAACCGACTGGCCACGTCCTTCCGATCCACCGGTATGGAAGTCCCCGCCACGGCCGCACAGCCCAGCGGGCAACTGTTGACCCGCCGACGACAATCCCGCAGCCGCCCTCGATCCCGCTCCAGCTTCTCGCAGTAGGCCAGCCAATAATGAGGTGCCAGCACCGGTTGAGCACGCTGCAAATGGGTGTAAGCCGGAAGAATGACGTCGAAATCCCGCTCACAGCGGCCCACAAAGGCCGCCTGCAACTCGATGATCCGCTCGTCCAGCTTGTCCAGCGCGTTCCGCACCCAGAGGCGCAAGTCCGTAGCTACTTGGTCGTTGCGGCTGCGGCCTGTATGCAGCTTCCTGCCTACGTCCCCGAGCCGCTCAATCAACTCTTTCTCAACATGCATGTGGATATCCTCAAGTTCCACACGCAGTTCGATAGCACCCTGTTCAATCTCGTCGCGGATCGTCAGCAGCGTCTCCTCGATCTGTCGCTGCTCTTCGGTGGTGAGGATTCCCACGTTCGCCAGCATCTGGGAATGCGCGATCGATCCCGCCACGTCGTGAGCGTAGAGACGGTGGTCAAAACTGATGCTCTCCGTGAACTGCTCGACCCGCTTGTCGGTCGAACCACGGAAGACACCGGAACGCGACGGGGTGACCAAGGATTGCCTCGTTTTTCTTCACCGAACAGGACGCGATAAAAATTCGCGAACAGCCTCATGCTAAATGGCTTACGTTCAACTGTCAACGAACGCCAGAATGCCTGCCCAAATAATAGGCATAGGCCGCAAAGGCGGTACTTTTTGCTCGCCGCTTCGCTTCGCAGATGAAGTGGCCAGATTACCGGCTCTGTTTCCTCCCCCGTTATCCGTGCCGCCGGCCCCGTGTGTCCCAATCGTAGCGGAAGCCGCAAAACTTCCGACTTTTCAACTCTAGACCATGGGGAAGACCAACGCCCCGATCAGCACTAACAGCCATCCCACGATGGCCATGACGATCATCATCGGCGTAACATATTTCAGTCCTTCTGTTTCCGTCATGCCGCTCATCTGGGTAATCACCCAAAACCCGCTGTCGTTCATCCAGGCGATCGCTTTGCTGCCGCATCCGATCGCCACGGCCAGCCAGACGGGGTGGTAAGCCAGCTCGCCGCCCGTGGCGAGCGGCGCAAAGATGCTTGCGGCTGTGATCATGGCCACCGTGGCCGACCCCTGGGCCGTTCGGATTGCCACGGTAATCAGAAAAGCGAGCGTGAGCTGAGCCGGAACCGACTGAGTTGGCAGTTGACCGATCAACGTCGCCACTCCCGTTTGACCGATCGCGGCTCCAAAGGCCCCGCCGGCCGACGTGATGAGGATAATCATGCCAGCTCCGGTCAATGCCTCCTGAATGGCACTGGATACCTGTGGCTCAGTCAGACTCCGCTGGCGAACCAGGGTGGCGACGGCGATAGCCGCTGAGACGATCAGCGCGATGTTCTTGTTACCGACCAGGTCGACGGCGTTGCTCAACGCCGGCCCCAGTGCGAAAGCCGTCCGCAGGATCTCGCGACCGCCGATCAGGACGACGGGCAGTGCAATGGGCAGCAGGGCGAGCCAGAGTGGCGGCAGCGAGGCGGGCGCGGGGGCACGGAGGTCGGGGTCGGGGGCTTCGGCACTGCCGGTCGTCTCACGCAGGGGCAATTCGACGCGGCGACTGATCCAGAGAGCCCAGGCATATCCGGACGCGGACGTGCCCAGCCCCACGACGCACCCGACCAGGATCATCAGGCCGATGTCGACACCCAGCATCTCGGCGGCGACCAGCGGCCCGGGCGTGGGGGGGACGAGGGAATGTGCCATGGTGGCCCCTGCAATGATCGTCAACACGTACAGCAGGAAGTTCCGGCCAGTGCGCAATCGCAGCGCCTTGGCCAAGGGCACCATGAGATAGAACACCGTGTCGAAGAAAACAGGAATTCCCAGAATGAAACCGCTCACGACAAATGCCTGTGGAGCCCCGCGTTCGCCGGTCACGCGCAGCGACGACTGGACGATGCGGTCGGCGGATCCGCTATCGAGCAGGCACTTGCCCACGATCGAGGCGAAGGCGACCAGGATGCCGACCCCGGCGGCCGTGTTACCAAATCCGGTAGCGACGCGCTCGGCCGCCTGCACCTTGCCCGCCGCTTCGGCGCGCCCGAGGTCGGCCGGCAGCACGAGCAGATCCTGGGAGCGGACTTCACCCACGCCCGGGGCCAGTTCCGCGGTGGCGGTGACGGGGGACTGCGGTGCGTCGTCGCGGAATTCGGTGCCATCCGGTACCGCGGTCCCGACGTACTCGTAGTTCCAGGGATTCTGGCCCGGGCGCACGATGGCCAACCGCGTCGATGCCTTCAGCAGGCTTGCGGAACTGGCCGAACTCGTCCGCACCTGGAACCGTTGGCCGTTGGAGGAGATATCCGAGACCTGGAATTTGTACTGTTGGGCCCGGTCGACCAGCGCTTGACGCTCCACCGCTCGGTTCGGCGTCAGGAGTGCCACCACCAGGGCGGCCCCGACGAGGGCGACGAAGGCGTGCAGCCTAAGGAAGAGCACGCCTCCGATTACAATCAGCACTCCCAGCAACAGGACGGCCAACGCGCCCATGATGTCTCTCCGCAATGAGTTACCGGTGTCAGCGCCGCGAGTTCAGGAAGGCCAGCAGATCGGCGACCTGCTCGGCGGTAAGATCTCGCAGCAGCAGCTCCGGCATCAGCGACGCCGATTGGGCCACCAGCCGCTCAATTTGCGAGGTGGGGACAACAATCCGCTGGTCCTGCGCATCCCTTAGCACCGCCTCGCGCTCGTCCCGTTGAACCAGCAATCCGGTCATCAAGCGTCCGTCTCGTGTTTCGATCAGGTATGCGACGTACTTCGGGTCAATGAACTTCGAGGGATCCAGGATACTCTCCAGCAGCTGGCCTCGGTCGTACTTCTTTCCAATCTGGCTCAGATCCGGCCCCAAATCCTTGCCCACGCCGTCGATCCGGTGGCAATTCTTGCACTGGACACCCGCGGCCTCGAAGAACACGGACCGTCCACGTTGAGCATCCCCGGCCAACCGCAAGATTTCCTCCGGACGAATGACGCTGCCGAGGCGACGGACACGTTGCTCTTCGGGCAGGAAGCGTTCGAACAAGTCGCGGATTTCCACTGCGGATTGCGCCGTGGCCTGGGCCAGGATCGCCGGTACTGCGGCGTCAGCGACCAATTGCCGATCGATGGCGCGGACCAGCATCAGTGCTCCGGTCGTGGTCGTCAGCAGCTGCCCTGCGGCTCGCTCCACCCTTTCCTTGTCGCCCGAATGCTGCTGTAGTTCACCAAGCAGCTGCCGTTGCGTCTCGCGCCGAGCTCGTGCCAGGCGGACGGCTTCATCCGGAGTCGAGTCCGCGGGCAGCGAATCGATCCAACGGTGAACTAGATCGACGCCCGACGGATCGACCAGCTGGGAACCGAGGTGCGGCATCCGCCCGCTGCCGATCTTCGACATGCGGTACAGCAGAATGGAACGATACGGGTCTCCCGGCGCGACGACCTCGGCTGCCGGAATGCCGAACGTGCCCTGAGTTGGACGTTCGCCGAGCAGCGAGGCCTTTTCCAACGGCAGATCGTATTGCAGCTTGGACAGTACCGAGCTGCCCGCATGCAACCGGTGGCAGTGGGCGCAATTCGCGTGCAGGTAAGAGCGCGCCCGGTCGTTCAACGACGCGGTCGTATCGTGGGGGTCGACCAGCCGCTGAGGTTCGGGCTTCAGCTGTACCGGCTGGTCGAATAGTCCCAGCTGGTACAGCGCCTCGAGCTGCGGAAGTTCCTGCGTCCCGTAGCGCCGGGTTTGGTTCAACTGGGGCGCCTGGAAGCCGAGGGTGGAGCCCGACCAGGGATTATGGCATCGCAGGCATTCGGCTCGTCCAGCGAAATGCCAGCTATGGACCGACGAAGCGACGTTCTGACCGGCGGTGTTGCTCCGGTTGGCCGAGGCAAGCCAGCTCCGGTCTTCGCCCAGCGCGTCGACGAGTTCCGCGTCGGTCCGATCGGCATTCCAGGCATAGGTGTAGGCTCGCCAGTCCTGGCCGGTGTAGTGCAGGATCTGCGTCTCGAGGGGATCACTTCGTTTCGGCTGCTCAGGCCGGTCCGGAGTATCGCTGGGCTGTGGTCCGGCCGCTTGTCTGGCATCGCGTGCGGCCTCGGTACCCTGCTTGCCCGGCGCGCCTGGTGCCGGTGCGAATACGGTCTTGGCGAGCACGGTACCAGCCGGAAACTGCCAGGCACCGGAACCTGTCTTGATCTGGGACTCGCCGGGCAAGCCGATGAAGCGCTCCGCGCTAGCGCCGTCCTGCCACTGCGTCGACTGGATCGAGAATGGCACCACGCCTGGCGCGGGCACCTGGTCGGTCACGGATGTGAACAACCCTGTCTCGCTCAGCTTTCGCGGGAAGCGGCTGGGTTGGTCCCGATACGGATTCGGGATGAGCCGGTGGAGGGTACCGCCGATGTGGTCCAGCAAGTACAGTTCGCTCGCGGCGTCCTCGCCAAAGCCGACGATGCGCAACGTCGTGTCCGCCAGTTCACGATGCCAGACAACCTTGCCCTGTTCCCAGCGTAAGCCCCAGATCTTGCCGGTATCGTAGTCGCCGTAAATGTGAGCCCCCTGCAATTCGGGCAGCGCAGCACCGTAGTAAGTTACGCCGCCTGTAATCGACGACGACTCGGAATGGGGGTGATCGACGGTGGGAGACAGGATGGGGGTCGGGCCCCGCGGCCATTCCGGATTCGTCGGCTGCCGGCCTTCCATCACGCCCCAGCCATAATTGCCGCCGCGCTCGACTCGATAGAGCAGCTCCCAGAGCTCCCAGCCGACGTCCCCCACCCACAGGTCGCCCGTCTTCCGATCAAAGCCCATGCGCCACGGATTGCGAAAGCCGTACGCCCAGACTTCTGGGCGCGCATTGCTGAGCGTAATGAACGGATTGTCGGCCGGAACACGGTAGTTCCGACCCGGTTCGGCGTGATCGACGTCGATCCGCAGAATCGACGAGAGCAGGTCGCTGATGTCCTGACCTGTCTTGCGGGTATCCGGCGGGTTCGGTCCTACGCCATCCCCAGTGGAGATATACAGATACCCGTCCGGACCGAACTTCAGGCAGCACCCGTTATGCCCGCCGGACAGCCAGGTGATCAACACTTGTTCGCTCTGTGCATCGATCGTGGGTGGATCGGTCTCGGAGACGCGGAACCGCGACACGCGGGTTCCGTCTTCGAGTTCCGGGGCGCGTATGCAACAAATGTAGACATACCGATTGCGCTCGAATTGCGGATGAAACGCGATGGCATACACATCTCGAACCCCCGGTATTTCACGCGCGAGGTCGACCGCCAGGTCGGCTTGGGCGACACCTGGATCTCCGGTGAAAGAGTAGATCTTGCCGGATTGTTCGGCGACGAAGAGCCGATTCGTCCCCGGCGCCAGGGTCAAATCCACCGGCTGGTTGAATTTCAAGGCGGGGTAGGCGACTTCCGTCGTATAGGGATGCGGCGGCTCGGGAGCTCCCACGATGCGCGAGCCAGTCCAAGGGGGGCGGCGAGCAAGCGGGACGCTCGGGCTGGAAGGTGAGGTGGCCGCCTTCGTCTCCGGTCCCTGTGCGGGTACTGTGTCCAGCACTGCGCCCTGCATTACCAACACGGCCACCATGGCCATCCATCGCATCGGCAGTTGCATGTCTGCTGTCCTGTGTCATAAAGGAAATGCTGTGTCGGCGGCGCGCGAAGAGCGGATTTTCAACGCTCCGACGCTCAGCGGTTAAGCCGGCTTGCCCTCGAACGATACACTGCGCGGCGAAGCCCCGCAAATGCTCATCGGCTGATACGCCCGCCTACCGCAGGTGTGGCGCCCGAATGACGTGTTGCCATTTCGTGCGGCGTACGTCAACGTAGGACCACCACAAACCGACTCTGCCGTGACTTTTTGTCCCGCCCCACGACATTGGATACATCAGGTGCCTCTATGGGAGTTCGCATCGCGCTGGCCGCGTGGCTGTTCGCTCTGATCTCGCACACGCCGCTGATCGGGGCAGACGATCCCGGAGTTCGTCCCCACATCTTGTTCCTTTTGGCCGACGATCTCGGTTGGGGCGATCTGGCCTGCTACGGCCATCCCCGCGCGGCAACGCCGCACCTCGATCAGCTTGCTCACGACGGCACCCGGTTCAGCCAGTTCTATGTGAGCATGCTCTGTTCCCCGACGCGGGCCTCGGCCATCACGGGGCATTACCCCTCGCGATGGCGCATCTACGGGCATCTCGCCGCGATGGCCGATAATGCCCGGCGCGGCATGCCCGATTGGCTCGATCCCCAGGCACCCTCGATGCCGCGTGCGATGCAGCAGGCCGGCTATCGCACGGCGCACTTTGGCAAGTGGCATCTCGGCGGCGGCAGCGGTTCCTACCGGGACGGCCGCGTCTTTATTAACCATCCCCAAGCCCCGCCCGTCGCGTCGTATGGATTCGATGTCGTCCGCGCCACCTTCGGCAATGGTCCAACCTGGAAACTGGCCGTACCCGTCGCGGCGCCGCATGATATCTATCCCTACGACGATCCCGAATGGCAGACGTGGTCCAGCCGCGCCATCGCCGATGCGACCCTCGAATTCCTGACCGACCACACCCGGCGCCATCCCGAACAGCCGTTTCTGGCACACGTCTGGTTCAAGGATACGCATACTCCCATGAAGCCGACCGACGAGATGCGCGCACCGTACCGGGATGTGCCGGAGCCGCAGCAGACGCACTACGCGATGATCCAATTCCTGGATCAGCAGATCGGGCGGATCCTCGCTCGGCTTGAGGAACTGGGACTGCGGGACCGAACCCTCGTGCTGTTCGCCAGCGATAACGGCGGCGTCCTCAACCGGGGCAGCAATAACGGGGTACTGCGTGGCGAGAAGTGGACCTTGTACGAAGGCGGGATTCGAGTGCCCTTCATCGCTCGGTGGCCTGGCCAGGTGCCGGCCGAGCGCGTCGATACTGCGTCGGTCCTGAACGTTTGCGACCTCATCCCCACCTTCTGCCGCCTCGGGCAGGCCACCATGCCCGACGGCTACGTCAGTGACGGCGTCGACATGACGGATGCGCTGCGAGGGCGTCCGTTTACCCGATCGAAGTCGATGCTCTGGTACCACCCCACCGGCCGCGGCCGCAGTCCCGAACTGGCGATCCGCGACGGCGACTGGAAGTTGCTGATGAACTCCGATGGGTCCGACATCGCGTTGTACGACTTGAAAGGGGACGTAGCCGAACAGAGCAATCTGGCCGCGAAGCATCCGGACATGGTCGCGAAGTTGCGCGCCGCCCTCGACAAGCGACCCTGAAGCAGCCCTACGATCGCCCCGGCTGGTTCGCAAAGGGCCAATCCGTCGGCCGGTACGCGATATCGAGGTAGGGAGTCGCGCGCCGTTCCCCCTGCCGGGCCAGGCTGTGTTGGGCCGCGTCGAGAATTCCGGTCGTCAGCAGCGTGCGTTCTACGGGATACGGTGCCTGACGCGTACGGACCAGGTGATCGATGGCCCGTACCAGGTAGGCGAAGTGTCCGTAAGGTTTGCCGTCCTGCAACCTGCACCAGGTTGCTATCGGCGTCGCTTCTCCCTCCAAACGTAAGGCCGCGGCAAACTGCTCAACAATGCCGTTGATCATCGCCACCGTGGCGCGCAGGCCGCTACGGTACTCGATCAGGAAAAACGCACTGTCCGGCTTCATCCGGTCGCGGATCGATTCGGTCGACGCGTTGGGCAATGTGCCGACCGCGGCGGTTAGTAGTTCTTCGGACCAGCGTCCGTCGTGCAGCGCCGACCAGATCTGGTCTCCTTGGACTGCTTGGACCGACACGACTCCGGTCTCGCCGCCCTGTCGTCGTTCCACCAGGCATTGCAGGGCCTCGAGCGCGTGGAAGCCGTAGGCCTCCAGTCCGCCGTACCCGACTACGAGCGCTTCGCGAATCGGGCTGTCCTGCGGTAACACCACCGGCGGCTCACGCCAGGCAACGGGCACGGACGAGCCGGCCAGGAACGGCACCTGGCGCCGCCGCACGGCGTCGTACATATGCCGCGCGTCTGCCCAGCTATACGCCAGATGTTTGTCGTTGAATACCGGCACCACCTGGCCGCAGCGATCAAACGTGGCAAGCACCTCGTCCAGGAAGCGGCGGCGAGGGTACATGTGCTGATGCGTATCGGGCGTGAACGGATAGTCCCCATGTTCACCAATATTCAGCACGCCCGCGACCTGCAGCCGGTTGGTGCCCAGCGTCAAGGCTTCGTCGATAGTCCGAACGATAGGGAAGCCGTATTTCTTGGCCAGGCCCCGACTCATATCCCGGCTCGGTACCTGGTCGGTATACAGCGACGCAAGCTTCAGGGCCGGTCCTGGGCCCCCGTCCTGTTCAAATCCCTCGAGGATCTTTCCCACAATGACATCGGCATGAGAATTCGGCTGATAGACGGTCACCACGGCTGCCACGGGCAGCTTGCCGTCGGAGGGGTCCGCCGTCTGCGCGCCGAGCCACGCCGGTGCCTGCCCGATTCCCAGCGCCGCGCCACTCGCCATTCTCAGCCAGTGCCGCCGATCGATCCTCGGTTGCGTTCGTCCCATGGGGGCCACTCCGGAAAAAGGTTGTGCGATATGCAGGCTGCGATTCATAGCCATTCGCTCAAGATGCCGCGATCCCGCAGCCGCCGGCGCAGGCGGCCCAGCCGTACGCGTAGCACGTCGGCATCCAGCCCCAGACGTCGCGCCACTTCCGCCGTGGTATGCCCCTCCAACCGCAACTCCATCACCGATCGGTCCGCGCCGTCTAACTCCCGCAGCAACTGTTCACACGCATCGCGCATCGCCGCAGCATGGGCAGGATCCGTGTCACTCGAGGCCAGCGACTGTAACATCGCCGGCAGTCCCACGGACTCGTGCCCCGGTCCGTCCTGCGGGCGCACTTGGCGCTTGTGCTTCCGCCAGTGACGAGCCACCTTGCGGCGCACAATCGTGACGGCCAACGCCACGAGCTTGTCGGGTGACGAGATGTCAAAGCGGTCAGCACGCAGGCCGACCAACAGACTCCGATGCACCGATTGGACCAGGTCGAGCGAATCGAGATGCGGCCGCAGCGCGCTTCCTAACCTGGCCCGCGCCACGATACGCACTTCGGGTTCATATTGCTCGACGAGCTGCCCCATAGCGTGCTCATCCCCTTGCCGGGCACGCGAGAGCAATCGTTCGAATTCCGATGTCGTCGCCATGGTTGAGAGGCAGGCAGTCCAGCAGTAGTGCGACAGGCGCCAGTTGGCCAGCACCGCCGGGATGGTCCGGGTCCGGCCCGCCAACATAGTATTCCGCTGGCGCCCGCGTAAACTAGGCTCGGTCCGAAAACCCGCGCGATGGAGCGAGCAGTGATTCCCGAAGTCCCCCCTCCCGATATGCCGGGTAAGGGCCTGTTCGGATCGAGCCCAGGCGCTGTCGGAAAACCCAGATCACGCGAGCAGTATGTCTCGGCAACCATTCAGTTCATCGGAGCAGGAGCGTAGCTTGCGCACGGCCTGCGCGGATCTTCAGCTGCGCTTGTCCAGCGGCGAAAGGGACGCGTTGGAGAAGATCCTGGCGGCGCGGCCCGAGCTGGCGGCCGACGAAGAAACGGCCATGGAACTTGTTTATGCCGAAGTTCTCGCGAGGGAAGACGAGGGGTGCCCTCCGTCGGTCGACGAACTGGCTGGGCGGTTTCCTCAGTGGCGGCAGCGGATTACCAGACTGCTGCAGGTACACGCTGTCTTTTCGCCTGCCGAGCCGGAGCCCGGGGGTACCGGAACCGCGGCCCCGTCCGCGTCGTTCGTGGCCGCGACAGCCCCGCCGGAAGCCGGCTCGGCCGCACCATTCGGGCGCATCGGGCAGTACACGGTGCTCAATCGGCTGGGCAGCGGCGGAATGGGAGTCGTCTACAAGGCACGGCAGGATGGACTCAACCGGCTCGTCGCTCTGAAGGTCATTCGCACGTTCGACGCGTCCGATCAGGAGCGGCACCGCTTTCGGTTGGAGGCCGAGGCGACAGCGCGACTGCAGCATCCGAACATCGTTCCCATCTACGAAATCGGCGAGCACGACGATTGCGCCTATCTGTCGATGGAGTTCGTACAGGGCGGTACGCTCGAGGAACTGGTGACCGATGGTCCTCTGCCAGCTCGCGATGCGGCCGAACTGATCCGGGTCCTGGCGGAAGCCATGCACTTCGCGCACGAACAAGGTGTCGTCCACCGGGACTTGAAGCCTGCCAATGTGTTGCTCACCACGGGGCACGTGCCGAAGATCGCCGACTTCGGCCTGGCCAAACGCCTATGCCCGGATTCGAGTCAGCACACGCACTCCGGCGCCATCCTGGGCACGCCCTGCTTCATGGCTCCCGAACAGGCCGAAGGTCGCAATGCCGACGTCGGGCCTCCGGCCGATGTCTATTCGCTGGGTGCCATCTTGTACCAGTTGCTGACGGGCGAACCTCCGTTCCGTGCCCGCACGGCCGCTGAGACGATGGACCTGGTACGCACCCGGGAGCCGCTGGCTCCTTCATGCCTCAATCGTCGAACTCCCATCGATCTGGAGACGATCTGCCTGACATGTCTCCGAAAGGAACCGCACCGGCGCTACGCCTCGGCCCGCGCGCTGGCGGACGATTTACACCGGTTTCTCGATCACGAGCCGATTCGGGCTCGGCCGATGAGCCGCGGAGAAAGGTTGTGGCGCGGACTCCGTCGGCGCCCCCTCGTCACCGGTCTGGCCACGCTGGCCGGGTGCGCGCTGGCGGCTTTTCTCGCCGTCCTGGTGTGGCACGAGCAGCGGGTCCGCCAAATGTCGACGGTGGCCGAGGCGTCGCGCCGCGAAGTGGAAGCGAGCCAGCGAAGCGCGCGGCAAGCCAGCCTCCAAGCCGAAGCAAGTTTCGCGAAGGCCAAAGGTCTGGTCGACGAATGGACTCGCTTCGGACAGCGCATGATGGACCAGCCTGGCATGGGCGAAGTGAGCGAGCATGCTCTGCAGGAAGCGCTCCGGCACTACGAGGGCCTGCTGACGGAACGGCGGGACGATAAGCAACTCAGCCTCGAGGCGGCCCGCGCGTGTGAGCGAGCGGGCGTCATCCAGCTGGAGCTGGGGCGCTGGGAGGCCGCCGAAAAGTCCCTGCGCCGAGGCGTCGAGATCTACAGCGGCTGGCCGGCCGCGGGACCCGCTGAGCTGCTCCGCCTGTCGGAACTGGCCAATTGTTTGCTGCAGCTGGGGCATGCGCAGCGCCGCCAGGGTCGGAATGTCGAATCGGAACAGTCTTATCGCCAGTCGCTGGCACTGCTCCACACGCTGGTCGAGCGTCAGCCGCAGCACAGCGACCATTACCTGCGGATGGCCAACGTCAATCTGAATCTCTGTGTCGTGCTGCAGGCACAGAACCGGTCGAGCGAGACGACCGATACTTTTGTCGCAACGCTGCGGCTGCTGCGCAACCTGGTCACCCAACAGCTGAGTCCGCCGAGTGTGGCGGACGTGCCGGGGTCCGATGCACCGCCCGACGAACCGCCGCTGGCGGCTTTGCACCAGGAAGTCAAGGCTGCGCGGGAGCTCCGGCAGCGGCTCGAACAGGCGCCGGTGCACCGGATTGCGAGCATCGCGCGGCGTCGGATACTGCTCGAACTGGCACTGGGGCTCGACGATGTCGGATTGTTCTTGAGCAATCGCCACGAGGACGAGGGGGCTGAAATGGCGCTGCGCGAATCCCTCGAGCTGACGCTCCTTTCGCGCAAACACCTCGTCGAGCCGCCGGGCAGCGATAGTTATCTCGCCCGCCGTTTTGGCCGGCTGGCGCGGCTTCTGGATCGCCAGCGCCAGTTTCAGGAAGCCGCCGTGCCGTTCCGGGAAGCGGTGACACTGCTCGAGCGCCTGGCACGCGAATATCCGGAGCGGCGGCAATATGCCGGATTACTCGGCTCCGAGTACCGCTTCTTCGCGGATTCCCAGCGACGCAGTGGACATCTGGACGAGGCCCGGTCGTTTTATGAGCTGGCGGTGGCGCGCCTGGAGGAGTTCTGCGCACCGAGTGGGGCCGTTTCGCTGCCGCCGGTCGAGGCCGCCGACGCATTGCAGGAGATGGCCGCCGCGCTGAAACCCCTGGGAGATTATCGTCGCGCGATCGCGTGCTATGAGCAGGCCTGCGAACTGGCGCCGCTTAATGGGCGTTGCTGGAATAACCTGGCGTGGTCCCTCGTCTCCGCTCCGGACCCCGATCTGTGGGAGCCAGATCGCGCACTGGCGAGCGCCCTAAAGGCCATTGAGAACTCTGTCCCCTCCGCCGCTCGCTACAATACGCTCGGAGTCGCGTACTACCGCGCGGGACAGTGGGATCAGGCCCAGGAGGCGCTTCAGACCGCCATGGAACTGGGGCGCGGAGGCGAGCCGAACGACTGGCTCTTCCTGGCGATGGTCCATGCCCGGCGCGGGGATCGCGACCTGGCCTACGCCTGGTACCGGCTAAGCTTGGACTGGCTGCAGGCACACCCGGGCCGCGAAGAATACGAGCTGACTCGGTTCGCCCAGGAGGCGGCCGCGCTGCTGGACACATTTTAGAGAGATTCGTGAGTCGTCTCGATGGGCACGTGGAATTCGCAGTCGATCGCAGGGTTCGACGCCGAGGTCTTTCAACCCGCGCAGCGGCATGCGCATGGCTTCGTCGTCGTCTACCTGCATGGGGTCCATCTCCAGCGGCTGAGCCAACAGCCCCGATTTACGCAGCTGTTTGACGAGTGGGGGCTCACCGTGGTGGCTCCGGTGACCGGCCGCTGCTGGTGGGCCAGTCGCCCGTGTCCCGACTTTCATCCTACGCTGACTCCGGAACGGCACCTGCTCGACAACGTGCTCCCGTTCATTTCCGAGCGGTGGCAGATCCAGCCGCCCCGGATCGGACTGCTCGGGACCAGCATGGGCGGTCAGGGCGCCCTGCGATTCGCGTACAGGTTCCCGGACCGTTTTCCTGTGGTAGCGGCGATTGCACCGGCGATCGACTACCAGATTCGGTGGGACGAAGACGAGATTCTGCAGAGCATGTATCCCGAACCGGAAGCGGTGCGGCAGGATACCGCGACGCTGCACATCCATCCCTTGAACTGGCCGCGCCACCAGTTCTTCTGCTGCGATCCTGCCGACCTGCGATGGTGGGACGGCGCCGACCGGCTGCGCATGAAGCTGTATTCGCTCGGCGTTCCCCACGAATGCGATCTCGATACGACCGGCGGCGGCCACGGCTTCGCGTACTACGATGTGATGGCCGAACGAGCTGTGCGGTTCCTCGTCGAGCGGCTCGACCAGGAGCGTCGCCGGCTGGTCTGACGGGCCGACGGATCTCCCGCAGAACTCGCGGAGGGAGTCGCTCAGCCCCCTGTCTTCCTCCGCGGTCTCCGCGATCTCTGCGGGAGACTCTCCATGCACCTGTTCTCAAGTGTGTGGGTCGCCTGCGTCGTTCAAGTCGCCAGGTTCGAGCGTGGCGAGGAAGGGGAGATTGCGATAGTGGTCTCGGTAGTCCAGCCCGTAGCCGACCACAAATTCGTCCGGAATCTCGAAGCCCACAAAGTCGGGCTCCAACTCCACCTCTTGCCGACCCAGCTTGCGCAACAGCACGCATGTCCGTAGCGACTGGGGTGCGAGCTCACTGAGCGTCGCGATCGTCCTCGCCAGCGTATGACCGGTGTCGAGAATGTCGTCGACCAGCAGGACATCTCGACCGGCGATATCGAGCGTCATGGCGGCATGGATGGTAAGCTCCCCGCGCGACATCTCGCCCCGATAGCTGCTGGCCTGCAATACCCCCACTCGCAACGGCATCTCCAGCAGCCGAATGAGGTCGGCCAGTAGCACGACGCTGCCCGTCATCACGCCAACGATGGTCAGCGGCCGGCTGGCATACGTGGTGGTGATCTCGGCCGCGAGACGCTGAACTCCGGTCCGCAACTGATCGACGGTGAGCATGGTTTTCACGGGTATTCTCCGCTTCCGGGGCGCGCTGGGCGGGACGTCCGGCGGACTGGAACTGGCGACACCAGCAGGCGAGCAACCTTGCGCGCGGTCATGCTCAGAGGATACTGCACTAGGTCCGCCGGCGCCACCCACTGCAGATCCGGGGTGCTCACGTTACCCGTACGCCAGCGCCCGTGAAAACACTCGAGTGTAATCCGAAATCGCGTGACGCCATGTTTGATCGTGGCCAGCTTCTCGCCCGGAGTGACGGTCACGCCAGTCAGCTGCTGCACGTTGGCGGCCAGCTGGGGCCCGCAGGCCGCGGGGGAATCGGCGCCGAACGCGAAGCGGGGAAAGTCCCACAGGCCAGCCCATCGTTCCCGGTCCCCGCAACGGCGCAGCAGGATGTGGGGACCTTTCCACACAACCACGCAAGCCTCTCGCACAGGCTCGTAGACCACGCGGCGCGCGGGCGCCGGAATCCGGTCCTGCAGACCGTGCCGCCGAGTGGGGCAGAGATCCGCCAGGGGACAATGGTCGCAGTCCGGCGAGCGCGGCGTGCAGAGGGTGGCCCCCAGTTCCATCAACGCCTGGTTGAAGTCGCCGACGCGCGTTCGCGGCAGAATTGCCCCAGCGAAATCCCACAGCTGGCGTTTGCTGTCCGCGCGGCTCGGATCGCCGGTCAGTGCCAGCAAGCGGCTGTACAGTCGCACTGTGTTGGCTTCCAGGATCGGATGGCGCGCGTCGAATGCGATCGACAAGATCGCCCCGGCTGTATAGCGTCCGATGCCTGGCAGCTCCTGGATCGCGGTCAGCTCGCGCGGAAACTCTCCCTGGTGGACCTCGACGAGCGCGCGGGCGGCGCGGTGCAGCTGTCGAGCTCGCCGGTAGTAACCCAGGCCTTCCCAGAGACGTAATACCTGTTCTTCCGAGGCGGCCGCCAGCGCGTGCACATGGGGAAAGACCGCCGTGAATCGCTGGAAGTAAGGAATGACCGTGGCGACCTGCGTCTGCTGCAGCATGATCTCGCTGACCCAGATCCGATACGGATCCCGGGACTCGCGCCACGGCAGCGGGCGCGCGTGGCGATCGAACCAGCCGAGCAAGCGGCGTCCCAGCGCACGAGTCCACTGCGTGTCGAGTTGGACGCTACTCACCTTTCCGCAGCCGCTGGTAGTATTCCTTGACGTGGTCCTGCTGGGAGCGCGGCAGCCGCTGTTCGGTCAGCGCGTCCGGATCCTTGCTGAGCGACGACAGGATCTGTTCCTTCACTTCCTCGGTGGAACGACCGGCCTGGTTGGGACCGCCGGCATCGCCAACTCGTACCGCCTGGCCCGCCTTCGGTTTCGCCCGCTGCCGGGAATCGTAACTTCCGGTGGCCGTTTCCTGTTCCGGTCGATAGCCGGTGCCTTGACCTTCGCCCAACCCGTCCCCCATGCCGAACTGGTCGCCCATCTCGCCGCTCATGCTGAACGCGTCGAGCGGTTCGCCATTTTCGCCCCGCATCGCCATCTTGGCGTCCGACAGCTCGTCCATGAGTTCCTCGATCGATTCCAGCTGTTCCATGTCGGCCTGCATCGACTCGAGATCGTCCTCGAGCTGCGCGAGCATGTCGGACGCTTTCTGGGTGTCGCCGTTCTGCATGGCCTCCTGGAAGTCGTTCATTTTCTGGGCCATTTTCTCCATGCGGCTCATCTGCTTGTCGGCTTGTTCCAGTTGATCGAGCTTCTTCTGCAGCCGGTTCACGGCCTCCATGTCGCCTTGGGCAAGCTTTTGTTCGATCTGCCGCTGCAAATCTCGCTTTGCATCCCGGTGTGCCTCGGCCAGCTCTTCGATCTTCTGCTTCATCTGCTCGATTTGCCGCGTCAGCTTGGCCTTGTCCTCATCGCTGAGTTCCCCTTTTTCGAGCTGCTCCTTCAGCTCTTTCAGCTGCTGGATCGCTTTCTCGAAGTTCCCTTCCTTCATGGCTTGGGCGAGTTTGTCGGCGGGCCCCTTTTCCAGATTGGTCAGCTTCTCGAGCTGCTGTTTCATCTGGTCGGAATCCCCTAATGCCTGACGGCGTTCCGCCAGCTCCTTCGCCAGATTGTTGAGCTTCACGAGCGCTTTGCGCTGGTCGACATCGTCCTTCTTCTCGAGATCGTCGATGCCTTGCGTGATCTTGCGGAACAGCTCTTCGGCGTCTTCCAGGCCCTTCTTCTGCGCCTCTTCCTGTTTCTTGTGGAGCCTTTCCCTCAGCGCCTGGACCGACTTGGTGATCTGCTGGCGCTGGGCGGCCACCGTCGTCGCCGCTTTCAACTCGGCTTGTCGAGCGTCGGGCAACAGCAGGGCAATCCCGCACGCGGCGGCCACGGGAAGAATCGGCGACAACCAGCGAATTCCCGGCTCGAATTGGAACTTCTCCGAAACCGCGAGCAACTCGATGCGCTGCGAAGCATCACGGATCAGCGCTTGGCCAATTTCCGTCTCGCGCTCCGCCGGCGGCAAGGACAAGGCACTGGACACGCGCTCCTTGAGCCCAAACCGGCGGTCGATCTCCACCGCGGCATCCAAGGATCCGCGTCGGATGATCCACGTCCAGATCATGGCGGCGAGGATCCCGGCTGCCATCGCCCCCCCCAGCCAGCTCGCCATCCACACGTCCCGGTTCACGGCGATGATCCAGATTTTGGGAACCGCCATGCCGATGGCCGCCAGCACCAGCGCCACCGAGAGGCAAAGCGGGGCCACGCGCAAGAACTGCTGAAATACGAGGCGACGACGGGCCTGAGCAACCTGGCGCTGAATGACGTCCATGGAACGACTCCGGAGATCGGACAGTCGAACGACCGCGAGGCAAAGCATTATATCGAGTACCCGCCATCCGCGTCTTCGGGAAGATCAGGAAAAAGTCTACATCCTGGATGGCCAGTGTGCCACGACGCACCGCCGTCGTGAACCGCAACCTCTTTTGCATCACGACGCTCCCTCGCGTCTCAGGCGAGCGATGCAGAGCCCCCGTCATGAAGCGTGTCAGTGAGCCGCCCCGTGCGGCTCTTCCTTAAAATCGCCGGTGTAGGGGGTTCCCTCGATCACTCCCTGGATGGTGCCGGAGAACTCCTTCACTATGCCGATGGTCGCGTGCGTGCCCACGAATCGGGACGACATCCCGCCGGTCTCGCCGTCGAGCGGCTGGGCGACCAATTCGATCTCCGTCATCGGGTCGTTGATGACGAGTTGAATCTTGTCCGCCTTGATCGGCGCGGGGGACTTTTCATCGCCGCCGAGGAGGTACACCGTGGCCTCCTGCTTGCCATGGTCCACCGT
The DNA here is from genome assembly GCA_050186685.1 of Pirellulaceae bacterium. Classification (GTDB taxonomy): domain Bacteria; phylum Planctomycetota; class Planctomycetia; order Pirellulales; family Pirellulaceae; genus CAZFLF01. The sequence continues at coordinate 2,791 of JBFWYF010000018.1, read as the reverse complement.
GAACTCGACATGATAGGCGCCGCCGCCCCAATCCGTGAGCGTGCCGCCATGCGGGCCGGCTCCGTGTCCGTGAGCGTGGCCGTGTTCATCCGACCGGGCATTCGTCTGAGAGGTGGAGGCGGGAGCGGGAGCCGTGGCCTGGCCGCAACCGGAAATCCACGGCAACATTGCGGAAAAAGCCAACACGCCGAACAGTCGTTTCATCGAAATCGTCTCCTGTGGAACAAGAAAGAGTAGCTACGGGGTCGGGTTCTGAGACACGGCTGGTCCGTTAACACGTTGCTCGACTCGGTGGGGGGCCTGGAATTCGTCGTCCTCTCGCCGTTCCGACCTGACGAGACGTTCGGCGTCTTTGCCGCTGAACGCCAGGAACAGGCCGGGATGGAGCAGGAACTCGCAGAACGTTGAGGTCACGAGGCCGCCCAGGATCACGGTGGCGACGGGATAGAGAATTTCGCGGCCGGGCTCTTGCCCGCCCCACACGAGCGGTGCGAGTCCCATACCGGCGGTCAATTCGGTCATCAGTACGGGTGCGAGCCGTTCGAGACTGCCTCGCAAAACCATCCTCTCGTTGAATTCCTCATTCTCTTCCCGCATCAGATGGAAATAGTGTGTGACCAGGAGGATGCCGTTGCGCACGGCGATTCCTCCGAGCGAAATAAACCCGACGAGGCTTGCCACCGTCAGCGACTGGCCGGTAATGACCAGTCCCAGCACGCCTCCGATAAACGACGTGGGCAGGGCGTTCAGGATTTGAAGCACGATCCGCACGGAGGGGTACAACAGCATCAGCACGACGAACATGCCGACCACGGAAACGGCCGCCAGCAGCACAATGCGAGTGGCGGCGCGTTGCTGACTCTCGAACTGGCCGGCGTACTCGACGAAATAGCCTTCGGGCAGGGCGACACGTTGACGCACGCGCCGCTGGATCTCGGCGACGGCGCTGGCCTGGTCTCGATCCTGTGTGTTGCAGCGAATGACGATCCTTCGCCGGGCATTTTCGCGGTGGACGGCATTGGGACCGATCCCCTCCTCGATATCGGCCAGCGACGACAATTCCACCTGCCCCTTGTTGTTGGGCAGGTCAATGCGCAAGCGCCCAAGGTTGGCATAGTCGGTGCGGTAAGCCTGTTCCAGGCGGATCAGCAGATCGTAGCGCCGCTGTCCTTCGAGGACTTGGGATGTGACTTCTCCCTGGAGCGCCGTTTGCATGATGCGGCCGACGTAAGCCCGCGTGACCCCATAACGGGCCAAATCGTCGGGCCTCAGCCGAATGTGGAGTTCGGGTGTCTGCTGTACCGGCTCGATAACGGGGGGCGTCAGACCGGGAATGTCCTGGATCGCCGTCTTGATCTTCTCCGCAGTGGATAGCAGCGTGTCGAGGTCGTCTCCCACGACTTTGACGGCGATCTGGGCGTAAACGCCGGAAACCATGTGGCTGATCAAGTGTGCCAGCGGCTGTTCCACCTCGATGTCGACGCCTGGTACCTCGTCGCGCAGCTCTGCCAGGATCTGCTGGATCATCTCCTCGCGACGAGTATGAGCCTGGGGATTCATGCTCAGGATGTACTCGCCGGCGTTCACGGGCGAAGCATGTTCGTCCATCTCGGCGCGGCCCGTGCGGCGGACAAAATGCAGAATCTCGCCATCGGGATGGTCGGAGGAGAGTTGACGCTGCCGCAGTTTGCTATCGATGAGCCCGGACACACGGTTCGACGCGTCGAGCGACGAACCGGGTGGCAGCGTTACATTGACCAGGATGCTCCCTTCGTCGAATTGTGGCAGAAAGTTTCGCCCCAGGTTCGCCAGCTCCCAACCGGCGAACGCCACCATCAACCAGGAGATCGCTAAAAGCCATCCGGGTGCGGCGAGGCTGAGCCGAATGAGATACGTGGCGGCCCACTTCAGCAACCGCAGTAATGATCCGTCCCCTTTGTGGTGCGTGGCTGGGGACTGCGGCAGCAAGTAGTAGCTCATTACCGGCGTAACCGTCAGAGAAACGAGCAGCGAGGCCAATATCGAGACGATATAGGCCACCCCCAGCGGAGCGAAGAGTCGCCCTTCGACCCCGGAGAGAGCGAAGAGCGGCAAAAAGACCAGAATGACGACCGCTGTGCCGAACACGATGGCGCTGCGGATCTCCTGGCTGGCCTCGTACACGACCAACAGCGACGACTTGGGGTTGCCGGCCGCATGGTTCTCTTTCAGCCTGCGGAAGATGTTTTCCACGTCGACGATGGCGTCGTCCACCAGCTCTCCCATCGCCACGGCGATGCCTCCTAGCGTCATGACGTTGATCGACAGCTGAGCGCCGGTCAGATGGCCTAGGGCGCGAAAGACGAGCGTTGTCATCACGAGCGACAGCGGGATCGCCGTGAGCGTAATGAATGTCGTGCGGAGGTTCAGCAGGAACAGAAAGAGGATGACGAGCACGAGCACAGCACCGATGACCAACGCTTCGCCGACATTGAAAATCCCGCGATCAATGAAATTCTTCAACTGAAAGAGATCGGAATTGATCACGATATCGGCGGGAAGCGAGGATTCCACATCGGCCATCGCGGCGGCCAGGTTGTCGGTTAGTGTCCGGGTGTCGACGTGTGGTTGTTTGACAATCGTGAAGACTGTGCCGGGATGACCATTAATGCTGCCATCGCCTCGCTTGAGCTGCGCTCCTTCGGTTACGCTCGCCACGTCCTCCAGCAGTACCGGCCGCAGTTCGTTGTCCTTGACGGGAATCTTGCGGAGGTCCTGAACCACGCGGTGCGCATCCGGCCCGAGGCGTCCC
>JBFWYF010000017.1:0-23376 GCA_050186685.1 Pirellulaceae bacterium | reverse complement strand
AATAATGGCTATGACCACCAGCAACTCTACAAGCGTGAAACCACGCGTCGGTCTTCCGTAGCGTGACATCGAGCACCTCCGGTGAAAATGAGAAGAAAAGAGGCGATGCTGTCTGCAAGCGAGTGACCGAATTGTGGCGAATGACAAACGGGGGGTCAAACAATTTCCCCGACGATGGCGGCTGCGCCGTGCCAATACGACGCGGCCATTCCATCGACGAGTCGCGGATTGCCGAGTTTCTAGTACGCGGCCTGGCGGAAGAAGTGGAAAGTGGTACGGAGGACGTACGCTGGATCGTGCTTGGACGAGCCGGGCCGGCATGTCGACCAGTCACGGAACCTCGCCGCTCCGCATCCAGGGCCTTCGTTGTCGAATGTATCGTCTCGTCGGCTGATGGAAGGTGTGGCGCCGGAGGCTTGGCGGGTCTCGGTGTTTTCACTGAGAGCGCCGCATCCCAACTCGAGCACGCGGCGCTGAAGGTCGTGGTGGCGTAGCCTCGCCGACCACGATGCGACCTTGCGCTTCTTCGCCGTTACCTTGCTCGTCTTGCCTCTGGTGTGCTGGCTCGGGGCCGCCGTGGCGGGGCAGTGCTTTTTGCCGGAGAATGATTGCTCCCGTTCAGGAAATGGCTTCGGCCGTCCGCGGCATGCGCGCCGACGATACCCGCGCTTGGTTATGCGTTGCCGAGACGCATGACGAATTGGAGGATTTGGGGCGTGCGCCAGCATTCCAGCCGACAAGACGGTGAATCAAGGCGGAATCATGAGCACCCCCGCGGAGATGGCAAGCGAAACCGCGCCCGCCTCATGTTCGGGGTGCCGGGTGGCGACCCGACGCGATCGTGCTGCGCACATGTCGCGGGGCCGTCTCCGTCAGGACCGCCGCGAGCACTTCGCCCACACCCACGACGACGTGCGGCCACCAGATCACGTCACTGAACTGGAACAGCCAAGGGGAGGCTGCCAGGAATATTCCGCCAGCGGCGTCCAGCGCCAGGTGGCCGCTCATGGGTATCACTGGCCACAACCCAAGCTCATACGCGGTGAGCAAGCTATACAGGATCACGGCGATTCCCAGGGCCACGGGCACGATCTGCGCGGGTCCGCCATTGGCGAAACCCAGCAGCCAGGGAGCGGCAATCAGGAGGATGCCTACGAGATAATCAACAACGGCATGGACGGACGTAGGAAGGATTCGCATGGCTCGGACTCCCATTCTGTCTCTGGTCAGTTATTCAATGCCCTGAGGAACGACGTACGGTTCCTCCCGCAGTAGGCCTTCCTTCTGCAAGCGGTATACCTCACGCCGCCCCTCCACGGCGGCACTGCCGTTTGACCGCCGGACGCGAATCGGATCGTGGCGCCGGACCGGCAGCATGCGAGTCGAGAAGACCGAGAGAGCCGTTCGGGGCCAGCGACCTGGGCGCTCCGCCATGGTCTGGCTGAGAAATCGGGCGCGGGACTGCCACGCAAAGTCCCGTCGAGGACGCAGCCAAGATCTACTCTTTCCGAGTCGCTGAACGCCACACTACCGACGTGCCCGCCACAAACCCAAGGACCGCTGCGGCATGTCCAGCGGCTAGGATCCCGAGGCACTGGGGTTTTCGCTCCAGACCGTCAGCGTTTTACGCTCGGTGACGGGCCACCAGGCCGCAATTTTTTTGGCCAGGCGCTCGACCAGCTCGGGATGGGCGGCCGCGACGTTCGACGTTTCGTGTGGATCGGCGGCCAGGTCGAAGAGTTGAGGGCGACGCTCGGTGCGAGGATGGGAACTCGCATACCGCCCTACTTTGCCATCGTAGGTGAGCAGGAGTTTCCATTTCCCTTCGATTGCCCAGCGATACAGTAAGGTCGCTTCGGGCCGCTCCAGGTCGGCGATGTCATGCGCGAAACCTTCCCCATAAATCGTGTCGCGGGACAGGGGCTTGCCGTCGCGAACCAGCGGCAATAAATCGAGGCCTGGCAAGATCGGTGGCGCCGCCACTCCGGCCGCACTCAACATCGTGGGGACAAGATCCACGCTGCTGACCAATTCCTCGCGGCGTTGCGGCGGAATGACACCCGGCCAGCAGAGCATGATTGGCTGACGCGTCCCCCCTTCGTAGGCCGACTGTTTCGACCGCGGCGCATACCCGTTCCCCGTCGGATCCTGAATCCAGCCGTTGTCCCCGACATAGACGATCAGCGTATTCTGCTCCTGGCCTTTCTTGGCAAGGTAGTCGATCAGCTGGCCGCACGTTTCGTCGAACCACTCGCACATGGCGTAGTACTTGGCGACGAAAGGTGACTTCACTCGGTCTCGGTACTTGGCCAGCAGACGTTCCGGCGGGTTATGTGGTGCGTGGGGCAGGAAGGGCGCGTACCAGAGAAAGAACGGCTTCTCCTGTCGCACGGCCTCATCCACGAAGCGAAAGATGGGGTCCATGCCTTCGCGGCCGATTTTCAACCCGTCATCACCGTGCCGTCCCTGCGGCTGGGGAAACCCGCGGGTCATCCCGTGCGTAAAGCCACCTCGCCGATAAGAGCCTTCCCACCACTTACCCGACTGGTGGCTCAGGTACCCGCGGTCAGCCAGCAGCCTGGGAAGCGTTGGTTGCCGATCGATGTGGGCGATCAGCTGCTCGCGCAGCTGCGCATATGCGGGCGAGGCGGGCGCGGCCAAATCGTGTGACGGGTCGTTGCCCGTGATCCGGTGCTGGTGAGCGTACAGGCCGGTGACGAGGGTAGCCAGCGAGGGCCGGCACAGCGCCGTCGGGACATAACCGCGCGGGAACACGGCACTGCGCGCCGCCAGTTGATCGAGGCGGGGAGTGCGAATGATCGCATGTTCCATGAACCCATAATCCGTCCATGCCTGATCGTCCGCGATGATCAAGACGACATTGGGGGACGAGTCGCTGGCAGACGCGATATGTGCCAACACGGTGCAGAGTAACGTCGAAAGCAAGGCGATGCGCATCATGGTCGTTACGTGGGTTTGCGTTCCGAACTGAAATACCGGGGCGCTGCATTACCTGGCCGCTGCCACGCGCACGTGGGTTGCTCGACCCGTACGCCGCAGAAGCAGTGACTTCTCGAGAAGTTAGCCGCGTTCGCGGCGCACAACTGAGAACAATAGCGTCGATGCGAGGCCAGGAACAGGCTTGGGCGAGCCAAGTAAAAGCCCAGCTGACGTGAGTCGCAGTTCCGACACATGCCATGACGATGCGGAAGTCATCCCCGGCCTGCGGTCGGTGAGCGCGCAGCGAACGCTTGATGGGGACTCGCCGCTGTGCTAGAAAAATAGCAGTGCTAAATTTCCAGCAAGAACGTGATGGGAGAGCAACGTTGACCAAACGCAAGAAGACACCGCTTGAACTAGGCAAGCGAGCGCGGCAGATCTATGAAACGGTCGCGCGGCTGGGCGAGGCGTCGGTAAGCGATGTCCTGTGCCATCTGGAGCGAGCCCCCAGCTATTCGGCCGTCCGCGCCACGATGGGGTTGCTCGTTGAAAAAGGGTGGCTGAAGTGCCGTGCGGATGGGCCGCGGTACGTTTATCGCACCGCAGCCCAGCCCCAAAAGAATCAGCGAACGGCCATCCAGAGGATGCTGTCCACGTTCTTTGGCGGGTCGGCCAGGGACGCCATGGCCGCACTGCTCGAAGTGTCGTCGGCGGAATTGTCGGACGACGACATCCGCCAGCTGATCCAGATGATCGAACAAGCACGTAAGGAGAAACGCTAATGGCTACCCGTCTCTTGCAAGGGCTCGGTCTGTCTGGCTTGGGGCTGCTGTTGACGATGGCGATGGGGAGCCTCGCCATCTGCATGGTAGCGATGCTGCTGGCTCGCGCGGCACGCGGGCGCAGCGCCGCATTCCGGTATTGCATCTGGCAAACGGCATTGGGCGGCGTAATCGGACTGCTGCTGACCGCGGCGACACTGCCCGGTATTCCGCTGGGACTGACACCACCGGCAGCCGGCGCCCTGAACTCGTCGGTTTCCGTTCCCGGCCGAGCTCAGTTGCTGGATGGTCACAGTCGATGGCACCCGGCTGAAATGCCGACCCCGGCCCAGTGGCCCTCGGACGTTCTGGATTTCAGAATACCTTCCGATCGAGGGGCGTCCCGCAACGAGATATCTCGTCAATTCACCGTTCGCGAAACGCCGGCGGCGCCGTGGAAAGCTTCTCTGGCCCAGTGGCCGATGTGGTTGATAGCGGTGTGGTGGACGGGCTGCCTCATTCAGCTGGCAAGGATCTGTCGCTCCTGGACAACGGCCCGGCAGTTGTCCGCTGCCGCGAACCCGTTGACAGACCGTGGCATGCTGGCCGTGTGGGACGCCGTGCGGCGTTTGTACGGAGTGCGTGGTGCCGTTCGCGTGGTGACAACCGATCGCACCGAGATACCTCTTACAGTCGGCCTGGGCAACTCGACAATTATCTTGCCGGTCGAGTCGCTGAGCTGGACATCGCGACGTCTCGAAATGGTTCTAGCGCATGAATGGGCTCATGTGGAACGCAGGGATGTCGCCTGGAACATGATGGGACGGATCGCTTGCGGACTGGCTTGGTTTAATCCAACAGTCTGGTTCGTGGCACGCCGGATGGTATTCGAGCGCGAGCAGGCTTGCGATGACCGTGTGGTGTCGGCCGGTTTTCCTCCGTCCGAGTACGCTGCGATCATGCTGCAGTTCGCCAGGGAATTGACGGGCAAGACCGGCACACTGGCGGGAGCCGTCTCGATGGCGGATCCGCCGCTGGCAGTACGAATACGGGCAATTCTGGCACCGCGGCGTTCGCGGGATCGCGCCACCTGGCGACAACGCGCACTGACCGTCGCCGTCCTCGGAGGAGTGACGGTTGTGCTGGGCGCGCTGAGGCCGCTGGCGCCTGTGGCCGAGTCCGCGGATGCCTTCGTATTCCCGGCAGACGGCGCGGATCACGATGCTTCCGGCGAGACGTTGAGCCCGGTGACGGAGCCAGCGGAGCAGGCCGATGATCCGTCGGAACAGATCGGAGACCTCGTCAAGCTGCCGGCAAACGTGACAGGACAGGTCCTATCCGCAGAAGGCAAGCCCATCGGTAGAGCACGTGTGGAAGTCTCGCTATTGAGGCCTGCACGCGGGTTTCACGGCGCGAACCAGCCACCCCTGCACCGATGGAGGTCCGAGACGAACGCCCAGGGACAGTTCGTCCTGGATGCCCGCGAGCTGGAACCGGTACCCGCGCGTGCCCAGTTCTACGTCGATTCCGTAATTGCCGAGGGTTATGCCGAGGGAAGTGGCAGTTATTCCCTGGGTGCCCGCGCGGCCACCCGCGGCGAGAGCTTGGCCCCCATAACGCTCGCCCCAGGGCGTCGAGTTACGGGCCGTGTGGTCACTCCCGACGGCCAGCCACCGCGGAACGCGCTGGTGCGCATGGCAGGTAGCGGTGGGGATTCTCGCGTGTGGATTCCCAGCCCGAGCCCCTGCGCAGCCGATGGCACATTTGCCATCGACGTCGCGCTCGGGCTGGATATCGAGGTCGTGGCCCATGCCGACGGCTTCGCGCCGAAGCGAGCGGCGCTTGCACAGGGCCAGTCCCAGCTGGGTGACATCGTGTTGGAGCGGGGAACGTCCTTGACCGGAAGAGTCTTGCAGGCGGACGGAACTCCGGTGGCGGGTACGATTGTGGCTTTGGAATCCGTACAAAGGGGCGAATTGAAGCAAGTTTCGTTTACCACCACATTCGCCGCGTTCACCAATTCCGCGGGCGAATTTCGGCTGCCGCCGATGGTCGGCGCCTGCCAGATCTGGGTTACGAAAGCCGCTTACCCATCCAACCGCTTGGACCGAGACGCATGGAGGGCGGATAGCGCGCCGCCCCCGTTGGCGCCCCGCATCGTGGAACTCAAGCCAGGCGATGCCGAACAATCGATCGAACTCCGTGGCGGGCCCACGTTACACTTCGCGGGCACGGTGCGATGGGGGGACGGTACACCGGTGTCAGGGGTAGATGTGATCGCCAGCGTACTATTGGAAAAGGCCGGCTCGGGGATCCAGCTGTCTGAGACGATTACGAACTCACTGGGGCAATACTCGTTCGAGCTACCCAACCCGCTTCCTGGCGCCACGATCAGTGTTTTCGGTTCCAAAGACGCGCAGGGCATTTGGCATATGGCCTATCCGGCCACGACAGTTGCGGCCCGGCAGAAGTCCGCTCAGTTCCTCGTGTTCACACGATTGGAATCCGATGTGGTCCATGCCGACTGGGAATTACGACGGCACGAGGAGCCGCCCGCCGCGAAGCCCAAATCATCCGCTGCACGCGAGATGGAAAAGATCAGCGAGCGCTATCAGAAGCAACTGGATGAATACTTGAAGGCGCTGCAAGCCGCCACGACGTCGGAGCAACAGCTGACGATCTCTACGACGATGGACCCGCGCGAGCTGTTCGCGGCCGACTACCTGAAATTTGAACAAGTCCATCGCGGCACGATGGAAGGGGTGATGGCGCTCCACTCGCTAATGCGGTCCGCTGCCAGTGTGGGGAACCCCGACACCCGAGCCGCACGGGCGCGAGTGGAAGCGGTTGATCGCTTGATCGACCATTATCTATCGCATGAAGACCTGGACGTTTGCATGACATCCTTTCAGGGTGGCCCGGACGTTCCCCGTGCCAAGGAGTTTCTGGAGAAGGCCGCGGCCGAAAGTCCGCATCCGCACGTGCGTGCCGAGGCGCTCTTGAATCTGGCCAAGCTGCAGCATCTCGAACTGCAGCATCATGACATGCTGCCGGCCCTTCAGTTGTACATGAAGTCGCTCGAGTCCCGGGTACCGGCCGCGATGGTACAGCAGACGCGCGAGCGTCTGGCTCGTTTGCAGGTCCTCGATGTGGAGGCCGTCAGGAAGGACGCGATCGCCCGACTCGAAGCCATTCAACGGGACTACGCGAACGTGCGCGGCATTTACCGTGTATTCGAGTGCCATGGCGATCTGTGTGTGACACGCCGAGTCGGAGCGGCATCCGGCGAGTCCGCTCGACCGACTTACGGCGACCAGGCGGCCAATCGGTTGTTCGCCTTAACCCACCTGGCCGTCGGCCAAGACGTCCCGGACATTACGGGTACAGACTCTACGGGAAAGCCCTTCAAGCTCCGCGACCAGCGAGGGAAAGTCGTGTTGCTCATGTTCTCTGCCAACTGGTGCGGTCCTTGCCAGGAGCTTTACGCTACGAACCGACAGTTGGTGACGAAGTTCGCCCACGGGCCATTTCAGGTCATCAGCATCATGGCCGATCAGGAGCCTGGAACCGTAGCGGAAGCAGTGGCGAAAGGCGACATCACCTGGCCGGCCATCTGGGACGGCCAATCAGGCCCCATTGCTACGAAGTGGTGCATTGAATCGTGGCCCACGATGATACTGATTGATCATCTGGGCAAGATCCGTGGGACGAACGTCCCACCCGCGGCGCTCGAGGATGAAGTGACGAAACTCGTGGGCAGCGCCGCAAGTTGAACCAACAAGTAGCGGGGGGCGGACTTGAACCGCCGACACACGGCTTATGAAGCCGTTGCTCTAACCAACTGAGCTACCCCGCCAGGGCTGTTTTTCGCTTGTTTTTCGTAGTTTTCCGCGGGGTAGTCTTTCGGCTCTTTTCTTGACTACTCCCTCTACTACTCCCTTCACTGGCCGTCTGCTATCATTGCCGCCAATGAAAAGCCCGTTGCGGTTTGCGGCCGCAGCGGGCACATCGAGCCTTATCCCTTTGACCAGGAGGCCCGACAGGTGGCCAATTCTACACGCGCCGGTTCTGGCGCAAAGTCCCCGGGCAACGAAACTACTCCCGGACTACTCCCGCGACGAAGGCCGGCATTTCCGCTTTGGTTGCATACCGGTAGCGGACAGTGGGCCAAGAAGATCCGCGGGAGAGTGTTTTATTTCGGCACGGACCGCGAACGAGCGGCGGCCGAATACTACCGGGTGCGGGAGGACCTGGAAGCGGGACGCGAGCCGGCTCCAGCGAATGACACTCGCACGACTGTCAAGCTGCTGGTCAACACGTTTCTTTCGCACAAGCGCAGTCAGGTGCGACTTGGCGAGATCACCCAGCGGAGTTTCGACGACTACCTGGCTGTGTCCGAACGGATGGCAGACCATTTCGGCCGACATCGCGCCGTCGAGGACCTGCGTGCCGGAGACCTGTTGGAGTACCGCCAGAAGTACGGAGAGGGGAAGTCGCCGCATACGGTCGGAAATGAGGTCCAGCGGATCCGGGTGATACTTGGATTCGCATTCAGCCAGGGGCTCATTGCGAAGCCGGTCCGCTTCGGCGAGTTCAAGAGACCAAGCAAGAGCGCGTTCCGCCGACAACGGCAGGCCATCGGTTCCCGCATCATCGAACCGCCGCAACTAGGGAAAGTCATGACGGCCGCCGATGTCCAGCTGCGGGCCATGATCTTTCTCGGGCTGAACTGCGGATTCGGCAATGCCGACGTGGGGCAACTGCCGATCGAAGCGATTGACCTGGACGCCGGCTGGATCGAGTTCCCGCGACCGAAGACCGGCATTGAACGACGCTGCCCGCTCTGGCCGGAGACCGTTGACGCTTTGCGTGCCTGGCTCGAGATCCGCGCTAAGAAGGTCGACTCGTTCCCGCATCTCGCATTCGTCACAAAGTACGGGCAGCCGTGGCACCGCGACGGGGAGTCTGGGAGTCCGCTTTCTGCCGAGTTTCGCAAGCTGCTGAACTCCCTGAAGCTCTACCGCAGAGGGCGGTCGTTCTACGCATTGCGGCATTGCTTCCAGACCGTGGCGGACGAGCTCGGGGACTACATCGCCACGCGGCGCGTCATGGGCCATGCGGATCATTCGATAAGCGACCAATACCGCGAGCGGTTCCCTGATGAACGGCTGCGACGCGTCGTGAACCACGTCCGGGACTGGTTATACCCACGGCCAACTGTTCTGACATAGAAAATCAAAAGTGCGCCACTAGACGCCTAGCACGCCAGTACGTACCATATCCGCCGTACACATCGGCACCCAGCCCATGGGCCCGACTATCCTCTCGCGAGGGTCGTCGGGCCCATCGTGTTTATGGGGGGGGAGTCGGGCTCGCATCAGGAGCCCATCATGTCTGCCCCCACGTCTCTCGCGCTGCCGCCGCCGCCACCCGGACGGCAGTACGGCACTGTCCGCGATGCCGCGGTGTATCTGCGAGTCTCGCCCACCACTGTGCGCAGGCTGGTGGACGAAGGTCGCCTCCGCGCCTATCGACCGTCCCCACGTCGTCTCATACTCGCGGACGCTCCGGCAGCAGCTCACGGCCGTGGACCTATATCTGGCTGACCCGACGCGCATCGCTGATCCAGCCGGCGCGTGGTCACTCGCCCGCGCGCTGGCAATACCACACTCGCGACGCGGAAACGCGGATGGCGGTGGGCGATGACAGACTACCCCCGGCGAGAGCCGTACTACGCGCACCGATACGTGCGGATCCTGCATAAGAGCTGCGCCGCCCAGGACATCGGCCAAGCAGCCTGTTACTTGTGCTGCGTCATAGTGCATACGGAGGATGCAGCTCGCTTCGCTGGGCCAGCCCGGTTCTGGAACTCTCAACTAATGGAGACCATGGGCTTCTCAAGCCCTAAGCAACTCGATACCGCGAGGGACCGGGCCGTTGCCCGAGGCTGGCTTCACTACTCTCGCGCCGGGAACCGGGCGGTCGGCGAGTATTTTGCCACGATTCCGGATCGTTTCAACGCGTTATCGGATACGCCGATCGAGCCCCCGATTCATTCCCCAGAGGGAATGAATACCGGAACGAATACCGGAATGAATCATGATGGATTCGTTCCGAAATCGACCCAATTAAGTGACGGATCTCGGAATGAAAAGGTGACGAAAATCGGTAAACATTCTTACCCTATCCCTAACCCTACTTCTTGTCCCGCGCATCCCAGCGGGGACGCGGCGACCAAGGCGGGCACGAAGTACTCTCCTGAGGACGAGCAACTCGCGCAATGGATCTGGTCGCTCATCGTCGCGATGCAGCCTGGTCGCAAGCCTCCCAGGATGGACAAGTGGGCCAGCACCATCCGGCTGATGCGGGAGGTCGATGGCCGGACTCATGACGAGATCCGCAAGCTCTTCGGGTGGTGCAACCGGGACGAGTTCTGGCGAACGAACATTTTGAGTCCAGAGAAGCTCCGCGAGAAGTGGGACGACCTTACTCTGAAGATGACACGACCTCCCAGGCAGCAGGCCCAGCGGCGCGACACGGACCCATCCACGGCGCCGACCGCCCGAGTCCCGTCGTTCACCGAGGTCTTGCGGCAATACGGAGGTGGACGATGAGCGTACTCGAGCTATCCCGGTCTGTCACACCCCCGACCGACCTTCGAGCGGAGCGATTGTTCCTCTCGGCCTGCCTCCTCGCAACCGCCTCTGATCGAGACGCCGCGGTGGCGCGGATGGTGAGTGGAGATTTTCACGACCCATTCCATTCATGGACGCTCCGCGCTATGCGTCACCACCGCCGCAAGGAAGGTGCTGATTTCCTGCTGGCCGTGATCCAAGAAGGATACGAGGACTCACCACCGACGTCGGGCGGACGGCCGGTCCACGCAGAGATCCGCGCCCTGCTGTACGACGACCAGCTACATCCGATCGCGGGTGAGGTGCGGCGTCTGAGCAAATACGCCGCCGCGGTAAAAAAAGCATCACAGCTTCGATTGCGACAGGTGGAGTTGGAGGCCGAACTGTTGGCGATCTTGAGGGAGAGGGAGCTTTATGCTACCTCCAGTTATTGGCCGGCTCGGGCTCGACTCCGTACGAGCGTGTCACCTACGTCTCTCGAAGCCTCAAGGCCTGCGCGGTGAAGTGTAACATCGTGCTGGTCGCGCTCGCGCAGCTAGGGCGGGGAGTCGAGACGCGCGACAACACACCGCAGCTCCGCGACTTAAAGGACAGCGGCCAAATCGAACAGGACAGTGTGGTGATATTCGTTCAATGGCCACTCCGCAGCGATCCAGAATTCACGCCACGTGACGAGTTCCGATTGTTCTGCGCAAAGAATCGGAATCGTCCGATCCGGAGCCCCGTGATCGAGGTGCGCATCGTCCCCAACCGTCAGCGACTGGTGTCGGTGGGGCACGACGATGATGACCGACCGACGAGGACGCGGGAGTTCGATGACTGGAATGAGGGGAACTAGCTCATGCCACGGCAGCAATTTCTGCTCGGCGACGCGTCGGAATCGCCCTTCCGCTTCCGGCTCGCAGCGACGATCCGCTGGAAAAAGCGTCGAGCCAGCGGCACACGCGGCCAAGCAACCGTGCGCCACGCTGCCATCTTGTGCGAGGACTGGAACGACAGGGGTCCGCCGTGCGTCTCCCCAGCTACAAAGAACTCCAACTCCAATGGTCGGGATGGTCACAAAACCTGGAAATTGTCGCGTTGGAAAGACGCTGCCCGCTCATGAGTAGATCATCCGAGACTTTCCAAGGTCGAAAAGGTCGTGGATGCGGCCGTCGATTAGATTAGGGGGGCGGCAGTTGAGCAAACAAGGGAGGCGGACTTCGGACGCGGGAAAGTCGAGAATTGGGCAAGAGGATATCGGATTCAGATATCGCATTGGGCGCGACATGTGCGCGAGGGCGTCGTTACTCGTTGGCAGATCTTTCTGTCGTGTGGGTTGCCCGCCAACCAATAAAACAATTCACAGCGGGGCAAATGCAACGGTGTAACACAAAATGGGATGGGAACGACGGAACCAAAGCGGCAGAAAATATTACACTCGCAGCCGACGTGTCGGAGGGCGAGTCAAACGAGAATATGTGGGCACGGGCGAGATCGCCGAAGTAGCCGAGGCATTGGACTCAATTCAACGCGAACGGCGTGATGCCAAAAACGCGGTGCGGCGGGAGTTTAGACCAACGGTTCAAGGGCTGGACACTGCGGTGGCGGCGTATTGTCGCGGCGTCGACGCAGTGGTTAGTGCCTCAGCGGAGGCCTCGGGATATCGCCAACACAAACGAGGTGAATGGCGGCGAAAACGTCGTCCAAACAACTCCAATCAAAATGCGGACAAATGACCAATACGGAGACAAGGACGTGGGGAATAACGGCAAGAAAACTGTGGGTCCTACCGAAGAGCGAGTTCGCTGGATGGAAACGCGAGTCGCGAAGGCAAATGCCGGCGATCGGTCCGCCCTCGTGGATGCGCGTGCGATTATGGATGAATTTCCTGGCGCAGAAGACTACCTGGGAGGGGACTTGGCGAAGGCAGCCGTTGATCGCCTGCTCGCGGCGATGGTTCCAAAGCAGCTCGCCCGGCAAGAGGCGATTCGCCGTCGCTTGGCGACAATGGCCGCAGAACTACTGGGAAGTCGGCCCACGCCGCTCGAGAGGGTCTGCGTAGAACGCATTTGCATCGCCTGGCTTCACAGTTGTCACCTGGATTTTCTTTACGCACAGTCGGACGAGCGATCCAAGGTGGAGTATTTGGCGAGAATGCAGGGACGAGCGAATCAACGCCTTGCACTGGCAATCAAGTCCTTAGGTACCGTTCGGAAGCTGTTATCTCCGATCCAAGTTGATTTGAACGTCGCAGCAACGGTCAAAGACGTGTATCTCCGGTTCCCTCATCGTCCCGTTAACGGCGTTTCGGCGAATTCCGCAGTGGATTCTACGCGCCGCGATGCCCCAACTGCCCTCGCATCGACCCCTGCTGCGAGTGCCGATCATTGCGCCGTGGCGGTTCCCAGAGTCGACTGCTAAACTACGGCCGTTGAGGGGCTGTCGAGGGTCGCTCCCGCGGCAGCGTGCGTTGGACCGGGGTAGCTGCTTTCTGTCCCCCTTGGGCAGTGTCTTTCGGTCCAGCCCCATCAAGGTGGCGCTCTTGGGATGGCGGTTGATCCGCCCTCTGAGCCCAAGTATCGACTTTCTGTCGAATGCAGTGCGGGATCTATCCAGCTGGTACTGTTGCTCGCGGAAGGTTTTTCGACGTATTGGAGGCGAGGAGTAAATGTACCAAAACCACAGCATCTCGATTGGCGGCCGTGGCTTCGGTCGATGAGGCGGAGCCAGTAAGTTGACGTGTTTACGAGGACCAAGAATGGCGAATCGGAACTCGCCGAGCGGCAAAATACGGCAGCGGGCTTCCGCTCCGTACTCGTCCATCGCCCCGCTCTGGGAACTGGTACCCTGGAAGGAAGCCAAGTAGTACTGGGACGAACTGCTGGCCGGGGAATACGAGTGGTCCTCGATCGGCAAGCAACTGCGTGCGAAAGGGCTGGTGAAGTAATGCCCAAGGGCTCGATTGAATCCACGTTCGATTACGTCGGTCAGTTCGGTGCCGAAACGGGGGCATCGTGGCCCACGATGGCGGCCGCCCGCAACGATGCCTTCGCAGTCCAGAATATGCTCTTCGAGGCCCTGCGGCAGTTCACGTCCGGCGACGTGGATGTCGTCGTCTTCGGCTCGCTCGCTCGACGGGAATGGACGAGCGGTAGCGACGTGGATTGGACCATGCTGGTCGATGGACAAGCGGATTCTCAGCATCGAGTCGCATCGCGCGAGATCCAAAGGTGTCTAGGAAACCTGACGTATCGTGGCGTGAAGCTGAACGAGCCGGGGGCGGAGGGCATCTTCGGCAACATGGCCTTCAGCCACGAGATCGTGCACCACATCGGCGGCCAGTCCGACACGAATCGGAACACGACCCAGCGGATTCTCCTGCTGCTAGAAGCGGCCGCCTTGAGAGATCCCGGAGACGATTTGGCGGGGCCGTATGGTCGCATCGTGCGCCAGGTTCTGAATCGTTATCTCCGGAGCGACTCGAATTTCCACAGTCAGGCCGACAACGAGTCGCGCATCCCGCGGTTTCTGCTGAACGACATCGTCCGGTACTGGCGAACGATGTGCGTGGACTTCGCCTACAAGGATTGGGAGCAGGGAGGCAAGAAATGGGCGATCCGCAACATCAAGCTGCGAACATCGAGGAAGCTGCTCTTTGTCGCCGGCTTGTTGACGGTGTTTAGCTGCTACCAGAACGAATCGCTGCGCAGGGATCGTGAGAATCCCGATGACTACCTTCTGAAGCTCCAGAAGCACCTGCTGAACTTCGTGTATTCGACGCCGCTCAACATCCTTGTGTGGACGTTGCGAGGGCTTGGGATGGACGAACGGTGCAAGGAGTTCTTGGACATCTACGAGGAGTTCCTCAGCCAGATGAACGACAAGGTGGTGCGGGACCATCTTGGCGGCCTGAGTGAGATTGCCGTCTACACGGATGGCGCGTTCCTGAAGTGTCGGGGGATCAGCCACAAGCTGCAAGCTGTCCTGAAGAGCGTATGTTTTGAGATCGACTCTCCCTTGCGGGAGTTCACCTACGAGTATGGAGTGTTCTAATGAAGATCGGATTCTCAACTGGCAGCATTGCTTTCGGCAACGTGCGACGTGGCCTTGAAGTGGCGACGCATCGGCGCGCGAAGGCCGTCGAGCTGTCGGCCCTCAGAGAGGACGAGCTCGATCCATTGCTTGATTCATTAGATCAACTGGAGCCTGAGCTCAGATCGTTCGAGTACGTGTCCTTTCATGCGCCGAGCAAGCGAGTCCATTTCTCGGAAGCTGAACTCGTGGAGAGGCTCCACAAGGTTGCTGTTCGTGGTTGGGCCATCGTCGTTCATCCTGATGTGATCGAGGATTTTGCTCTGTGGCGGACGCTGGGACGGGCCGTCTGCATTGAGAACATGGACAAACGGAAGCGGATCGGACGCACGGCGGCGCAGTTGAGCATGATCTTCCAGAGACTTCCCGATGCGACTTTCTGCTTCGACATTGGCCACGCACGGCAAGTCGATCCGACGATGCAGGAAGCGGAGACGCTCCTCGAGTGTTTTCGTGACCGGCTGCGACAGGTTCACATGAGTTACGTCAACTCCCAAAGCTTCCATGAACGCTTGAACTTTGAGAGCATCCGATCCTTCCAGCGAGTTGCGCATTGGTTCGACGAAACGATCCCGATCATTCTTGAGACGCCCGTGCATCGAGACGAAGTAGATGAGGAGATTTCCTCCGCAGAGCGGGTGCTTAACTTCATTCGCTACGCGCCAGAGACTGAGCACTGCCAAGAGGAGCCGCAGCAACACGTTCAGATCCATCGCTACGAAGGTAACGGCGAGTGATTCCCAGCGGAATGTCTCAGCATCATGGCAATTGTAGCTAGCTATCTTGCGGAACTGATTCGCAAGCAGGTCGATGACAAGGGACTGGTCGTCTGGTACGACCCCGAGCAAGCCTATGCCTCGGTGGCTGCGAAACTTACGCTGCCGGGCACGATCGTCGCACGATACGACGGCAGCTTCTTCCGGTAGCGGAAGGAGATCGACCACCTGATGAACGACGGGCAACCGCCCCGCCTGGTCGTCTACGTCTCCATCGAGCGAGAGAAGACCCACAGCGCCCTGATCGAACTCGACACTGCGGGGGTCGTCATGCAGCCCCGGCAACAACCCCCGGCCTGCAACACCCGGCTCTCCGTCGTGGCCCGCAACGCCCTCAAGCCGATTCTGGGTGAGGATCAGGTGGGCGAGATCGAGCGGCAAGTGGAAGCGGGCAAGCTCTCGCTCGATGATCTCAATTCGCTGGCCGACAAGGGCAAGGACATCTCCACAGGCGTGCTGACGCTGATCTTCGGCACAGCCAACCCGCAGGAGGTCGGCTTGGCCTTTCTGGATGACGACCAGCACGACGACGAAATTGAAAAGAAAGAGGCCGAGAAGGAACTGCGGCACCTGCTGCAAGTGAGCTTCGACATCGACCTCCCCGCTGCCGAAGCGTTGTCGAACTGGCGGGTGAAGCTGGGGCGGCACGTTCTCATCACTGATCTGTTCGCCGCCCTCAAGAAGCAGGTGCCCTCGTCGCTGTCGTCGGTTTCCGTGGCCCACAGCACGGGCGGTGTCGATGCCTGCGTGCGGCTGGCCCGAACGTGGCGGAATGCGCTGAGATTCGAGATGGCCCGTGAGTTGTGCCGGCTGCTGGCGGACGATTTCGAACTGGAATGCCATCCAGCGATTGCGACGGTACCGACGATAACCGAAATCGGCATGGCGGCGCTACTGCCGAAGGCCCACGAGTCGGCCAAGGTTGTCAGTGTGGGCAGTGGCAAATTGGGTTTGGAGGTCGCCGGTAAGGTCATCAAGGACCGCAAGGACCGCGTCGCCTTCCTCAAAGAACACGCTGGCGTTTCGGTCTTTGATGCCAAGCTGGACGACCTGCTCCCCAAGCCCACCAAGAGAGTTAAAGATGGCGTCCAAAACGCCCAACTGGTTTTAATCACTTCGTAGGAAATCGATGAGTTAGGGGAGGCGGACAACCTGGCTCAGGCCCGTCTGCAAATTGACGGAGTGTTAGGTCATCTGCGAAGGGGTGTGCGGGTGCTGGCCGACCACGGGATCAAGACCATTGTGATGGTCTCTGATCACGGGCATCTGTTTGCCGACGAGATCGGGGACGACATGAGAATTGATTCCCCAGGCGGCAATGTGAAAGATCTGCACCGCCGGGTATGGATCGGCGTGGGAGGAATGTCCGAACCATCGTACATGCGAACCTCTTCTACAACATGGCCAGTGGAAAGATGGGGCTGGTCGGCATCTGGGACGCGGTCGCGTTCGATGAAGTTGCCGACCTCCAGAAGATGCCCAAAGAGGTAGTGACCACTCTTAAGACCTACTGTGAATCCGGCACCTTTGCCCGTGGGAAGGATTCGCTGTCAGGGATGGCGTCGATTGCCATGTTCGGCAACACGAACCAGCCGGTCGAGGTCATGGTTCGGTCGTCGCACCTGTTCATGCCGATGCCCGATGTGATCCGTGAGGACATGGCGTTCCTCGACCGCATCCACTTCTACATCCCGGGCTGGGAGATCCCGAAGATGCGGGTCGAGTATTTCACCGACCACTACGGATTTGTGGTCGATTACTTGGCCGAGGCGCTGCGGGAGCTTCGCAAGCATAACTTCACCGAGATGATCGACCGGCACTTTTCGCTTGGCTCGCACCTGAATGCCCGTGACGTGAAAGCTGTCCGCAAATCAGTGTCGGGACTGGTGAAGCTGATTTATCCGCACGGGGAGTTGTCGAGAGACGAACTGGCCGAGCTTGTCGAACTGTCGCTGGAGGGCCGTCGCCGGGTGAAGGAACAACTCAAGAAGATCGGGTCGTTCGAGTACCACCAGACCTCGTTCTCATTCATCGACAGCGAGAGTCGTGAAGAGCGGTTCGTCGGCGTGCCGGAACAAGGTGGGCGGGACATGATCGCCGCCGATCCGCTGGCCGCCGGATCACTGTATACTGCCTCTGTCGATGACCAAGGTAAAGTCGGCCTCTACCGTCTCGAAGGGGCTGCTCACCCGGCACCGGCAAGCTCAAGATCGCAGGGGGCGTGGAAGGGCCGATGAAGGAATCGCTTCAGCGGGCCTTCGCCTACCTGCAAAGCCAGAAGGTGAAGATGGGCGTCGGCCAGCAGTTTGACACGACCGATTTCCACGTCGAGGCCATCGACCTGCTTAGCAATCACGTTCCTTGCGAAGCGGGTATCGCCTTGGTGGTCGCCGTCTATTCGGCCATCAAGTGGCAATCGGTACTGGCCGGACTGGTGATCCTTGGCGATCTGAGTATTCAAGGGAACATCAAGGCCGTCCGCACGCTGGCTGAGCCGTTACAGGTCAGCATGGATAACGGGGCACGCCGGGCACTTGTGCCGCTCGAAAACAAGCGAAACTTCCTCGAAGTGTCCGGCGACATCGTGGAGCGGGTGGATCCCGTGTTCTTCTCTGATCCGATGACTGCGGCGATGAAGGCATTGGGGATGAACTGATGCTGGAAATCAGAACATCGAATCGACTGAGACTGCGTGTCCCGCCAACAGTTCAACCCTGGCCGTGGCGCCAGTCGCGGATGTTTTCGGTCACAGTTGCGCGAGATCCGCAGGGA
The DNA here is from genome assembly GCA_050186685.1 of Pirellulaceae bacterium. GTDB lineage: Bacteria > Planctomycetota > Planctomycetia > Pirellulales > Pirellulaceae > CAZFLF01. Next base: position 5,418 of record JBFWYF010000017.1, on the reverse strand, counting down.
ACAATGCCTCACGAGCGTACTTGCGCCGTGTCTCCCTGAAGCAAGGTGAGTCGGGACTCGGCTTGGAAGGTCAGCAGGCGGAGTTAAACCAGTTCGTGCTGCAAACCGGTGGACGCAAAATCGGGCAATACGTCGAAATCGAGACTGGCACGCGAAAACGCCATCGTCCCGAGCTGCAGAAGGCGATATCACACGCGAAGTGTTCGGGGGCGACCTTGGTGATCGCCAAGCTGGACCGGTTGACCCGGAATGTCCATTTTGTCTCGGGCATCATGGAATCGGGAGTTGACTTTGTGGCCTGCGACAATCCCCACGCCAACCGTCTCACGATCCATATTCTGGCGGCCGTCGCCGAGGACGAGGCTGTCCGAATCAGCGTTCGATCGAGCGATGGGTTCCCAACCAAAATCCTCCGCACGCGTCGCCTTTTTGACTGAGTGAACCGCCGCGCCGCGCGTCGCGTCCGCCGCCTTGTCAGCTGGTCCTCAATTGCCGTCACCGTAAAGTCGCAGCGAGGTGCCGTTCGCGTTTCGGCCCACGGTCAGGACCGGGTCGAGGACGCTCGATGTCGTTTTTCGTTCAACGATCCGTCGCATCGGAATGTGATCACACCCCCAAAGCTAGGACGGGCGTCAAGAACGGATGCATTTTGCGAGCACGAAAGAGTACTCGCGCAACTTACCGCGGGTGGCTCACTCTTATTGATCGAGGCGGCAAGTGCCGCGAATCCACACGCGTGTGTTGGGCTATCGCAACATTTCTCGGGAGGGTAGCGAAATGAACCTGAAAAAGATGTTGGTTGTGTCGGTGGTCGTACTGGCGGGACTCGGCTGGACGTACAAGTCAATGCCCGCACTTCGGGCGCGAGTGGTCAGCGAGGGACAGTCGTGGTTTGGATGGACAGAAGCGGCGCGACAGGCAGATCCCGACGGCTTTACACGACATGTCGAACGGCGGCTGAAAGAAGACCTGACGAAGCTGGAAGGGTCGCGTCGTGAGCTGGCAGCGGAGGTCGGGACGCTGTCCCGCAAGATCCAGGAGCAGCAGGCGATGGCCGAGCATGCCGAACGGCTGACGGAGGAGTTTCGCGGCGTGTACCAGACGGCTTTGGAAAATGGACGGTTCCCAGTGGCTGTGCGGGAAGCGGCCTACACCGAAGGCCAAGTCGTCAGCCAGGTCAGCCTGCTGCTGGCACAAACGGAAGGGTTCCGCGAGACGCTCGACAAGCTCGCAGTGCTTCGCCAGAAGGCCGAATCGCGACTCGAAGAGCTAAGCGTCCGTATCGAGCGCACTGGATCTCAGCTGGCGATGATCGCTACCCAACGCGAGCTGCTCCGCGTGCGAGTGCTCACCGAGGAGGGCGAGCGGCTAGTGGCCCAGGTGGATGAGCTGCTCGACGGCAACGTCGCCGTCGAGCAAGACAACCCCGTCCGCAATGTTGAGGAATTGCTGGCGGCGTCGCAGTCGGATCAAACTTATCGACCCAGCCTGGATAAGGCCCGTCAATTCCTGGTTTCACAGCGACACGCGAGCCCAGCGAATGCCGCTGGGTTCCCAGCGACGGTCGAACTGCCCAAGTTCGATCTGGAGCAAAGCCACATTCGTCCCGCGCAGAAGCCGCTGTTCGTTCAGGAGTGACTTTTCCCTGGCGGCACGATTCCTGCCGCAAGGCTGAAACCGGCTCGTCGCCGCCGGTTTCAGCCTTCGCGGCTTTTCATTATTCGCTGGTGCGCGACACAGTCGAGCTCGCACATTGGATCCCACACACTCGTGCGGTATCGTGGAGTCGGCTACTCTGGCATTGTCGTGCACAACGGACGGGCCTCCATGGAAACCTCGGCAGTTTTCATTCGACAGCGTAACGGGGAACTCGCGATGAAGAACCGTGATCTCCGAGGACGATGGCTGGTGGTGGCTGTTGTCGCTGCGTCGTTGGCGCCCAACAACGGATTGGCCGAGCGACACGCCTTGCTGGTCGGAGTCAACCAGTACCGTTACGCCTCACCGAACATGGAGAATCTCAAAGGCGCCGTCAACGACGTGAAGAACTTTCGCCAGATTCTGATCCGCGAATACGGCTTTTCTGCAGCGCACATCAAGACGCTTACGGACGATGGCGCCACGCTCGAATCAATCCGGCGGGACTTCCAGGAACTGGCCAGTCGACTCCGCCCGGACGACACGTTCGTCTTTCACTTCAGCGGCCACGGCACGCAAATTCCCGATGATAACGGCGACGAGCGACGAACCGATCCGAACGACGATCGGGACGAGGCCTTGTGTCCTCACGATATGGACAGCAGAGGTGGAAATGCGCTGCGTGACGACGAACTGGGGCGAATGCTGGATGCCCTACCAGCTCGCGATATCGTCGTGATCCTCGACTGTTGTCATAGCGGGACCGGAACGAAGGACATTCGACGCGCGGGTCGGGATCGCTTCTGGCCGATCGCTTCGAGCCCGCGTTCCACTGCCTCGACCCCTGCTTCGTCCACGCATTCGCCGATGGGGGAGGATGTCAGCACAGCGAGCGGTGGACGGCGGAGGGTCGTTATCGCCGCGTGTACGGCCATTCAACGCGCCCACGAACTGGATCATGAGTTGACCGGCAACACCGCGCTCCCCTCGTTCTCCAGCGGCTCGCTCACTCACTATCTGGTTCAAGGCCTACGCGGCCCGGCGGATACCGATGGTGACGGTTTAGTCTCGTATACCGAGGCTCACCAATTCGCTCTGCGGCGGATCAACGAATTTGAGAATGCCGCCGCGGGGGACGAGAGCGTCCGGCAAACGCCAGTACTTGAAGCGGGCGACGACGATCGAGTTTTGTTGCCGGTTTTCGGCGTGCCCCGGAAGATTCGGATGCATGCCGAGGTCGCATTGGAGGCGCCAGACCGATTCATCTTGGATCTCGGCGCGATTCACGCCATCCGACCCGGCCAGCGGCTCGGACTATACTCCGTTGGTTCCGTCCCGGGGCCCAACGGCGATCCGATGGATCAGATTGAAATAACCTCCGTCGATCTCGAGACCGCCGAGGGCAGAGGAAGGCACCGCCGAGTGAATCAGCCTGCCGCGGGACTCGTGGCCGCCCCACTCGCCGATCCTTTGGCACAACCCGACGTCTGGATTTCATCGGTCGCCGAGGCCATTGACGGTCAGACATCGCAGGCGGAAGCTCAAAAGCTCCTGCGCGACATGAACGCACGGATGGGCGAACTGTCTCGCGTACGAATCGATGCTCGCGACAGGTACGATTTGCGACTGACCATTCGACAACGAGCCGTCGGTGCCTACCAGGTCCAGCTGATCTGCGAACTGACCGAAGCCAACGGACGACAACACGACGCCGGACAATTCCTGCTCGACACACCCGTCCTTGCGCCACAGTTTCAGCAAGTTTCTCAGCAGGTCATGTCTCGTGTTGCCGACATGATCCGGGAGGTGCGGGTTCGGCGCTCCCTTGTCTCATTAACGAATCCGAATCCTGGTTTTGGCCTGCAGGCGGTCGTTAACCGCCGCCCGCCGGACGGAAAAACGCTCGCCGAGTACTATCGAGGCGATACGCTGGTTTTCGGTCTAAAGTCGACGGCGGATTGTCACTACTACATCGTGTCGATTGATCCAGAGGGTAAGCCCGAAGTGTGGTGTCCGAAGCCAGGGCAGCAGCATTTCGCACCGGGTGGACGTAAACTACTCCATCCGGGTCCTGGCGAAAGACTGATCCTGCAAGGTCCGCCCGGAGTATACGTAGTCAAGCTGCTGGCCGTGCGCGAGAAATTGCCGGACGACACGTTGTCCGATGGACTGCCGCGCCCGGAAGTATTTCAGGCACTGTCCCATTCCGATTGGGCCGAATCGTCGGTCAGCATTCGTCTGACGGAGAAGTGATCCGAGGAAAGTCCACCCAAGAGACTGTTGGAAGCTATGGAGACGGCCATGTCGAGTTTACGGCTTCTCTCGATTTGCGTGGCAACCATTGCAATAGCCCTAACCTGGGTTCCTGCGTCGCCACTGCACGTTTCGGCGCAGCAACCTGTGGTGCAGAATCGCAACATCAAGCGCGGCGATCCCACTGAAGCGGCCGGCGGGAAGAGCCTGGCAATCCTGGTCGGCGTGCAGAACTATGTATCCGTGCCGAAACTGAAGTACTGTCACAATGACGTGCGGCTGCTGGAAAATACGCTCAAGGAAGCTTGTCGCTTTGATCGCGTCGTCACGTTGACGGACGACAACCCGGATCCCAGCATTCGTCCCACTTTGGGCAATATGGTCACCCATCTGAGCAATTGGCTGCAGGTAGCCAACAACGGAGAGTACCAGCGCGTGCTGTTGTACTTTTCGGGGCACGGTTTCCGCGACCGAAACGAGCGATTGTACTTTGCGCCGCCGGACTGCAATCGACAGCAATTGGAACTCACGGCGCTGCCGCAGTCTTATCTGAAACAACAACTGGACGCGTGCACGCAAGTGCCTGTCAAGCTGCTGGTCTTGGACTGTTGCCATTCCGGCGAAGGGCGTGGCGATGGGGGAGTGACGTCAGCGGAAGCGGCGCTCGAGTTCCGGACAGCCAAAGGACTGTTGACTTTGGCGAGCTGTGCCGGCGATGAGGTGAGCCTCGAATGGGAGGACAAGCAGCAAGGCCTGTTCACCTACTGGCTATGCCAGGGCCTGCGAGGGGGTGAGATGGGCGAAGCGGATCGTGACCGGGACGGCGTGATCGACAGTTATGAGTTGCACCGTTACCTGCTGAACCACGTCGGGGAAACCGCCGCCACAATGACCCGGCGGCAGACCGTGAAGCTGATGCCGTCGGAGGATTGGCAGGGCGTCGCGGCCTTGGCACGCATCGCCACTGGGGCCAGCGCACCGACATCCCGCTTACGATCGATCAGCGCCACGTTCACCGTCCGCGAAGGCGATGACATCGGACCTCTGGTTCCCGGGGCGGATGTGACGCTTGGATATCGTGCTCCCGGCCGCACGTTCTCGACGACCTTGGGGCGAGCGACTTCGGACGGCAGCGGCGTGGCGCGGCTGGATGTGCAACTGACGCTTGAGCAACAATCCGGCGGCGAATATACGGTCATGGTATCGCGCGGCAGTACCAGCCAATCGTGGCGGTTGCCGTCCTTTCCCGAGAGTGTGCGGTGGAACCTGTTTGTGCCAAGGCCGGCGCCAGCGAGCCCGCGCGCCGGTGACACGCTGACGAACTCGATCGGGATGAAGCTGGCGCTGATACCTGCGGGCGAGTTCCGGATGGGTTCACCGGAGAACGAGGAGGAGCGTTTCAGCGGTGAGTACCAGCATCGGGTGCGGATCACAAAGCCGTTTTACCTGGGCGTGTACGAGGTGACGCAGGGAGAGTACGAGCGTGTAATGGGGGAAAATCCGAGTTGGTTCTCGCGGGGCGGTGGC
>JBFWYF010000016.1:0-23421 GCA_050186685.1 Pirellulaceae bacterium | reverse complement strand
TGACCGGTGCGATTGCCCGCAGCAAGACATCGGTGATCTTCATCAACCAGATCCGCGATAAGATCGGCGTGATGTTCGGTAATCCGGAGACGACACCAGGTGGACGAGCGTTGAAGTTTTACAGCTCGTGCCGCATCGATGTGCGTCGCATTGGCCAGATTAAGGAAGGCGAGGAGGTCGTGGGGCAGCGGGTGCGGTGCAAGGTCGTCAAGAACAAGGTGGCGCCGCCGTTCCGGCAGGCGGAGTTCGACATGATGCACACCCACGGGATCAGCTACGAGGGGGATGTGCTGGATCTGGCTACGAACGCCAAGATCGTCGTCCGCAGCGGAGCTTGGTTCAAGTACGGCGACGTGTATCTGGGTCAGGGCAAGGAGAAGGCTCGCCAGTTCCTGGTCGAAAATCCTCAAGTCACGGAAGAACTCAAGTCCAAGGTGCTGACGGCGGGCGGTCTGGTCGGCACAGCGAGCGACGAGGCGGGAAATGACAAAGAGGATGAGAAGGCCGAAGGAGCCGACGAGTAAGCGGAAGCTGCGGCGCGGGCTCTTCGGGATGGGTCTCTTCCGAATCGGTATCTTGCTGGCCGGGCTGCTGTGGTGGGGCCCGGGTGGTGGAGGTTCTGGCGGTACGCTCGCGTACGGGCAGACCGGCGAAGCGGGCGGCGAGTTAGTCCGCGCGCTGGAAACGCGCGTGCAGCAGGTATTGGCCGAGTGCGAGCGATCGGTGGTGGCGATCGCGCGATTGCCCCGGGACGACGGGGAACAGGGATTTCAGATCCCCCAGTTCCAGGCCCCAACGCTGGGGCGGCTGGGACCGCAGCTCGGCGGGCTGGGCTCCAGCGGCGCAGTGGCCCTGGACGCGGACTTCGTGCCGTCCGATTTCGGGGCGGGTGTGGTACTCGACCACGAGCGCCGCATCGTGACGGCCTATCATGTCATCGGGCGCATCGCCGATTCGCAGTTCTTTGTGTGGTCGGCACAGCGGCCGTTTCGAGCCCGGGTGCTGGCCGCCGATCCCTGGACCGATCTGGCCGTGCTCCAGGTCGAAGGCGGAGATTTTCGTCCGATCCCGCTGGGGAAAGGCGATCAGGTCGCGCAGGGTCAGTTCGTGGTGGCGCTCGGCAACCCCCAGGCGATCGGTCGTGACGGGCGACTCAGCGCCGCTTGGGGGCTCGTCGCCAACCGGCTGCGCCGAGCGCCGCGTACGACGGAACTCACCGCCAGCCCGGCGGCCCGCGAAACGCTGCATCATCACGGTACGCTGCTTCAGACCGACGCGCGGCTGGACCCCGGCTTCCGCGGCGGCGCACTGCTCAACCTGCAGGGCGAATTGATCGGGCTGCTGACGGCTTACTCGGGCGGAGCGCGCGAAGCCCGGTTCGCCGGATTCGCGATCCCCGTCGACGAGACGTTTCGGACGGCCGTAGATCAGCTGAAGGCTGGCAAGGTGCCCGAGTTCGGGTTTCTGGGAGTGGGGCCCCAGTCGCCAGGGATGGACTATCGCATCCGGCAGCAGGGTCGGCACGGCGTGGCCGTCGAGACGGTGCTGGCAGGCAGCCCGGCAGCTCGCGCCGGCATTCAAGTGGGGGACGTGATTACCCACGCCGCCGGCCAGGTGCTGTACGACGACGATGATTTGTTCCGTGTGGTCGGAGCACATCCGCCCACGTATCGGTTGCCCGTGACCGTTTTTCGTGGAGATTTCGCTCAAGGGCGAGGCGAACGGCTGGAGCGGGTGGCCGTACTGGAAAAGAAGCGGGTGGTGGCGCGGCGGCCCGAATATTCCACTGCGCCCCCAGAACGATGGCGCGGCCTGCAGGTCGACTATGCCAGCATTGCGGTCCACGAAAACGTCGGGCTCGCGGAACGGATTCCGGCGGAAGGGTGCGTCTACGTGGTATCCGTCGAACGCGATTCACCGGTTTGGCAGGCGGGCGTTCGGCGCGGCATGTTTGTGACGCAGATCGTGGCGGGAGGCCCGGTCACGCACGTCGCCACACCTGCCGAATTCTTTGCGGCGGCCAGACGCGCCGCGGGTGAGGCCGTCACGCTGCGCGCGCTGAACGAGCAGGGTGCGGTCAGCACTCACACGGTATCGCCGTAAAGTGGCCGCCTCGCTATGATGGTGCCCCATGAAAACAGACGAACTACGCGAGAAATACCTGAAGTTTTTCGAGTCCAAGGGGCATAAGCGCTGCCCGAGCGACGTGCTGGTCCCCACCTGGGATCCGTCCGTGTTGTTCACGCCGGCCGGCATGAACCAGTTCAAGGACCACTTTCTGGGTAAGGTGAAGCTCGAGTTCACCCGCGCTACGACTTGCCAGAAATGCCTCCGCACCGGGGATATCGACAATGTGGGGCGGACCGCATACCACCACACGTTCTTTGAGATGCTCGGCAACTTCAGCTTCGGCGATTATTTCAAGCGCGAAGCGATCCACTGGGCGTGGGAGTTCCTAACTCGCAAGGAGTGGCTGGGCCTGGATCCGAAGCGACTCACCGTGTCGGTCTATCACGACGACGACGAGGCCGCTCAGATTTGGATGACGGACATCAAGCTGCCGGCTGACCGCATTGAAAGGATGGGCGAGGACGACAATTTCTGGCCGGCGGGAGCGCCCAGCAAGGGACCGGACGGCGTGTGCGGACCCTGCAGCGAGATCTTCTTCCATCCCGATCAAGGCAAGTCGGTCGAGATCTGGAACCTGGTCTTTACGCAGTTCAACCGCGTAGGAGACGCGCCCAACAACCTTCGCCCGCTTCCCAGCCGAAATATCGACACGGGCATGGGTCTCGAACGAACGGCCGCCGTGCTGCAGGGTGTCACGTCGAATTTCCATATCGACATCTTGAAGCCGATCGTCCTGGCAGCTGCGGAAATCTGCGGCGTGCCGTACGACCCGGCGAGCGACAACGGTCGGCGGTTGCGGCGGATCACGGATCACGTCCGCGCCTGCGCATTCGCGATTCATGAGCACGTCTCACCCGGGGCCAACAAGCAGAAGTACGTCGTGCGCCGCCTGCTGCGACGAGCGGTGCTCGACGGCCGTCAGATGGGAGTGCGTGAACCATTCCTCCATCAACTGGTTCCCGTCGTCGCGGACATGATGAAATCGCCGTATCCGGAGCTATCCGAAACGGTGCAGCGAGTCGCCAATACGATCCGAGCCGAGGAAGCCAACTTTTTCGGGACGATTGATGCGGGCCTGGCGAAGATCGAGAGAGTCTTCACGGACATGGCATCGGCGGGACGGGTGATCGTGCAGGGCGAAGAGGCCGCCGATCTATATCAGACTTACGGGGTTCCACCGGAGCTGTTCGAGTCGATGGCCAGCGACCGAGGCCTGACCTTCGATTGGGACGGATTCCGCGAGGCCATGACGCGGCACGGCGAGAAGTCGGGCAAAATCGCGGACATCGTATTCGCCACGGGCCCCATGGAGTCGCTGAAGGCTTCGGTGAAGCACACGCAGTTCCTGGGCTATGAGACCACGTCGTGCGATGCGGTGGTAAAGGGGATTGTCGCGAAGATCGACGAAGAAGAACGATTGTGTGCGGAGTTATCCGCCGGCGAGGCCGCTCCACCCGTCAAGGTGGTGCTCGACCGGTCGCCGTTTTACGGCGAGTCAGGTGGCCAGGTGGGTGATTCGGGCGAGATTACCGGTCCGGGGTTCCGTTTCCAGGTCACCGATACCCAGAAGGACGCGGATCTGGTGGTGCACTTCGGCCAAGTCGTCGAAGGGAAGCTGGTGGCGGGTGGCGCGTGCCGGGCGGTCGTCAACGACTCGCGGCGTCAGGCCATTCGCCGAGCGCACTCGGCGACGCACATTCTGCACCATGCGCTGCAGAAGAATCTGGGGCGGCACGCGCAGCAGCAAGGCTCCAAGGTGGACGAAGACTGGCTGCGGTTCGACTTTACGCACATGTCGCCCGTCACGCCCGAAGAACTGTCCCAGATCGAACGGGATGCGCAGGCACGCGTCGCAGAGCGTGCCGTGGTCGCGGCCAGTATTGTACCGTTGGCCGAAGCCCGGCAAGCCGGCGCGATGATGTTGTTCGGAGAAAAGTACCCGGATCCGGTGCGTATGATCTCGATGGGTGAGTTTTCCCGCGAGCTCTGCGGTGGCACACACCTGGGCAATACCGGAGAAGTAGGCCCGTTTGAGATCATTGCCGAGGAGGCCGTGTCCGCCGGCACGCGGCGCATCGTCGCGTTGACGGGCGAGAAGGCTCGCGTGCACGAGGAACAGACACGCGCGGCGCTGGGCGAGGCGGCCGGCCTGTTGGGTGTTGGTCCGCTCGACGTTCCCGCCGGGGCTAAGAATTTGGCGCAGCAGGTCCGCGAGCTCAGGAAGCAGATTGCGGCAGGGACGAAATCCGGTGCTCAGCCCGCCAGCCAGCCGATGCCACCCGCGACGTCAGCCCCGGCCGATTTCGCACAGATGAAGACCGCGCTGCGCGACGCCGCGCGGGCCCTCAACGTGGCCCCCTTTGACGTCCCGGCTCGTGTCACCGCGCTCGTCAAGGAGCTGGACGACCTGCGGCGGCAGCAAGCGAACATGGCGGCAGTAGGCGATTTCTCCGCGGACATCCTGCTCGCCAAAGCCGAGGACGTTGGTGCGACGAAAGTGATTGTCGTGGAGACGCCGGGGGCCAGTTCCAATTTGATGCGGCAGCTGATCGATCAGCTGCGGCGCAAGTCCAGCTCAACGGCCATCCTGCTGGCCGCTGCCACGGGGGACGACAAGGTGACTCTCGTCGCGGGGCTGAGCCGCGACCTGGTGGAGCGAGGTCTGAGTGCGGGCAACTGGGTGCGCGACGCCGCCGCGATCGTAGGGGGGAGCGGAGGTGGCAAGGCCGACATGGCTCAGGCCGGCGGCAAGGATCCCGCCAAGCTCCCCGAAGCCGTCCGCGCGGCACGCGATCAGATCCGTCAGGCGCTGCAGGCGTAGTGATCCGTAGCGGAATTTTTAGCGGAACGCTTGTAGCGGAGCTCGCAAGAGTTCCGACTCCGCGCTCGCGACGGAAGTCTTGCGTCGACGCTGTCGCGTCGTCTGGCGACTTCCGCTACGTGGGTGACGCCGCACTCTCGTGTGACCGACCTGCGCACCCTGCCGCAGCTGACCTCCTGAGACTTCCGCCGCGAGATCGGCGATGTTACACTTCCCGTTTTCAGGGGGGGGGAGTGCATCTATGCTCCAGCGCATTATTCTGGCGGCATCTCTTGTGTCGCTGGCCGTCGGATGCGGTGGCAATGCGAATCTCGGCGCGGTACGCGGCAAAGTGACACTCGATGGCCAGCCGCTCGAACGGGCCTTCGTCGTCTTTGCACCGACGTCCGGGGGCACGACCTCGTACGGCCGCACGGATGGTCAGGGAAACTACGAAATGATGTTCTCGGACACCGAAGCGGGCGCTTGGCTTGGTGAAAACGTGGTGCGCATCAGTACGGCGGACGTGGGAACCGGCGATACGCCTGGATCCAAGGAGCGGGTGCCGCTGGTCTATAACCGCGACTCAACTCTGAAGGTCACGGTGGCATCCACTGCTAACGAATTCAATTTCGACTTAAAGACATCCGCGGGCGCTGTGCAGACCACGATTATCGAATAGCAGCCCGCACGCACGACTCACTCGTGTCTTCATTTTTTCTTTCTTGCAAGGAGCGGGCGCATGGTTTCCATCAGGCGGGCGTTCACCCTGGTCGAGCTCTTGGTCGTGATCGCCATTATCGGCATCCTGGTCAGCCTGCTCTTGCCGGCAGTCCAAGCGGCACGCGAGGCCGCGCGACGTATGCAGTGTTCCAACCACCTCAAGCAACTGGGTCTCGCCACGCACAATTATGCGGACACGTTTCGCACGTTTCCTGATGGATTTGTATTTCAAGGACCCGGCATGACGGGCCGTGGCGATCGGCCGCGGAGGGCGCCCGGTTTCTCGTGGACTGCGTTGATTCTGCCGTTTGTCGAACAAACGGCGATCCATGCCCAATTGAACTTCGGGTTACCGATGTCCGTCGCCCCGAACAAGGCGCTGGTGTCGACAAGGATTTCGCTGGCCGTGTGCCCCTCGGCAGCCAATCCCACGGTGCACAAGGCGATGGGAACCACCGGCACCAATTTCGGTTTTAACGATCCGGGTTTAACGGTGACGAATTACGTGGGGTGCGCGGGGTCCTTTACTTCGAGTGCGTACTACGAACAGCCCGCGGACCGCCGCAACGGGATCTTGATGGAGGACGCGCGCATGACGTTCGCGAGTATCACCGATGGGACTTCGAACACCATCCTCGCCGGCGAAACGGTTTATTTCGGCACGGGTACGTCCGGGAGCTTTCTGTGGGACCCGACGTGGTTTGGACATTACCAGGTGGCGGGCGGCCGGGCGGACGCTCCGGAAGCGATCATGCGAGCTGGCGAGTTTCGCCTAAATCCGCCGAAAGTTGCCGCGGCGAACGTGCAGCGCAACACATTCAGCAGTCGGCATCCGGGTGGTGCGATGTTTGTCTTCGGCGATGGCTCGGTCACCTTCCTGTCACAGACGATCGCTCATACCGAGACGCCTTACGCCGCCAGTCTGAATTGGGCGAACATCGGTACATTCCAGCGTCTTTGCAGCCGCAATGATGGCCAGTCGGTCGCGGCCTTTTGAGCGGTCTCGCGGTTCTCGAACAGGTACCTTGCCATGACGTGTCGGCGACTAGCCACACTGCTACCGGTACGGCAGAATGCGTCGTGGCGCGAACCAGATGCTGGAATGCTGTAGGCGGGCACATTGGCCACCGCGGTTTTTCTGTATGCACGACGGACGCGCGCAGCGGGAGTGACCATTCATGCGGTGGCTGATCGACGTGGGGCTGGTCGCAGGGGGGTCGGCGCTCGGGGGACTGGCTCGGTGGAGCGTCGCCCTGGTCGCAAGCCGCTGGTTTGGCACCGCTCTCCCGCTAGCCACCTTTCTTGTCAACATCGTGGGTAGTTTTCTTTTGGGATGGCTCTTAACGGTTCTGCATGAGCAGAAGCCGGTGCTGAACTTCCTGGGAGTTCGTCCCGAGCAGCTGAGGCTGGCGATCGCGGTCGGCTTTACGGGCGGGCTGACCACCTTTTCCACTTTCGAGTGGGAGAGCTACGGGCTGATCCGGGACCGGACCGGGCTGAGCATCGTCTACATGTCCGGCAGCCTGCTGCTGGGCTTGACCGCGGTGCGATGCGGAGTGCTGCTGGCGCGAGCCATGTAGTGTGGCCCGCCCAGTGTGAGCCGCTCGGTCCGACCGGTGAGCCGGGGACACCTCCCCCCCTTTATTGTGATACTGCCACCTCGCCGCCGGGGCCGGGCGAACCGCTCTGGGCGCACCCATCTCGACGGACTCCTCTCACGTCAGGACGCTGAATTGCAGCCGGATGGCCAGAAAGACGGTGACTCCCACGACCCAGCTGGGCACTTGAAAGCAGGCGACATCGACGATATTCCGGCACTGGGCACACCAGGCCGATCGTTCGTCGAGGATTCGGGAGCTGGTCAGCGGCCTCTTGCAATGGGCACAGTAGCAAGGTGACAGACAGGGGAGAGGTTGCAGTCGCAGCGCGGACGGTAGACGAGACATGATCCCCTCGGCGGCAAGGTGGATGAATGCTCCCTGCCAAAAGCAAACATAGCACAGAAACCCACGCCGCGCCGCATTATTCGACGAGGGTCAGCGTGACGCGCCGCACATCCATGACCGACTTGCCGGGAATGTCGATCGCTCGCAATACCAGTTCCCCTTGGCCTGCGGGCAACTCGACGTAACCCAGATTCAACGGCCGGAACTCCTTCATTTGCGACTCGCCATCCGGGCGCGGCAGGGTGTCCTGGTTCGTATACAGGGGCGGGTCCCAAGCGGGCGCGACCCTGCCGGCGAGATGCCGATCGCGGAAACTCAACTCGATCTGAGCTCCGACATCGGACTCCGGACAGGTGTAGTCGATAACGACTTCGTATCGCCCCTGGGTGTGGACATCCAGCCGCCAGACCATGCGATCCTCGCGGGAAGTCCAGTTGACGAAGTACGAGCAGTTGGGGGCGCCGCTGCTGCGGCGCACACCGCCCTGCGGTTCCCCGTCGCGAGCCGGCAGCATGGTGATGGGGAACTCGCGGTATCCGACGGTCAGCGGCCGCGGGTCAACGGCATTACCGGCGGGCCGCTGCTTCGCCTGTTTGCCTTTGGCTTTCGCACGAGGCGCCGTCGGCGCGGAGGGGATCTCGCCCAGAACCTCGTTCCGCCAGGCGGCGACGGTGGAGGTCAGCTGCGAGGCCAACTGCGGTTCGCGGTCGTTGACCGGCATCGTCTGCCCGGGGTCGGCCACCATGTCGTAGAGTCGGCCTTGATCGTCCAGGCGATGCCGCTGCGTGCGGACGCTGACACGTCCTGCCCATGTCGAGAAGATCATACGATCGGGCCAGTTCACCGTCTCGTTGCGGAGCAAGGGGCTGAGGTCGCGACCATCCAACGGCTTATCACCGACCCGGGGCAACTGGGCGAGCGAGGTGAGCGTCGGCAGCAGGTCGATCGCGCCCGCGATCTGGGTCACGGTATGTCCGGCGGGCAAACCGGCGGGCCATCGGAAATAGCACACGCTGCGAACGCCGCCCTCGTCGGTAGATCCCTTGCGGCCCCGCATTCCGCCCGTCCAACGCATCGAGTTCGGACCGTTGTCGGAGAAGTAGACGACGATCGTGTTTTCGCTCAGCCCCAGTTCATCCAGCTTCGTCAGCACTCGCCCGACGTTCCAATCCTGGTTTTCGAGCATGGCCAGCGCACAGCGTGTTTCGTCGAGTACCTCGCGGTCGGGTTCCGTGGCCCGCTGTGTGATGGGCAGATTCCGGAACTTCTGCCAGTTGGCCTCCGGAGCCGCCCATGGCGAATGCGGTGTCGTGAAGGGGATATAGCAGAAGAAAGGTCGGTCCTTATTCCCTTCGATGAACCGCAGGGCCCGATCCGTGCAGACATCGACGATGTAGCCCTGCGTGCGAACCATGCGGCCTTTGTCTTCCAGCGGCGGATCGAAGTACTCGCCCCAATGCCCGGAGCTGTGGCCGAAGTACTCGTCGAAACCGCGGGCCATGGGATGATAAGGCCACTGGGTGCCGTTGTGCCATTTGCCAAAGGCACCGGTGGCATAGCCCGCGGCGTGAAAGGCCTCGGCGACGGTGCGTTCGTCCAGGTCCAATCGCTCTTGAGCGGTGGAGACGCCGCGCACGCCGCCGCGCGGATGGTAACGCCCGGTCAGAAACTCCGCTCGTGTCGGCGAGCAGACCGGGCAGACATAGTAGCGATCCAGCGAGACACCCCGGGCGGCGATGGAATCGATATACGGCGTCGATGTCTGGCGATTGCCCGAATGCCCATAATCTCCCCACCCCGCATCGTCGGCCAGGAACACGACGACGTTGGGACGCGCCGCCCAACTCGTGCCATTCCAGGCCAGTAACAGCGCCAGGCTCAGCCCGATCACGGCGCCACGCCGCAAACGCGTTCCCGAGGGTCGCGAATCCGGGCGACACGCTCCGCCATTGTGCAGCGTTCCGGGACGGGGGCGAGCAAACATGTTCCTACCTCCGGCTGGTGGGCAAATGATTCGTTGAGCGGCTCGACGAAACGCGCGAGTTGTCGGGCTGCGAGCGGCAGTTTAATCTATTGCCGCACACGCATGAATCCAATCCGACTCGGAGCGTCTTCCCCACCCCCTGCAGGAACTGCCGCATGTTATGCTCTTCCCCAAGACTGTTGCTGATACTGACTCTGATGATGCTGGTCTCCTGGCCGGCAACCGCTCAACAGACAGCCAAGAAAGCCAAGGGCGCCGGCAAGGCGAAGTCAGCAGCCAAGGCCGCAGCGAAAGCCGTCGACGAAATCAAGCCGGCACCGACCCTGGCCGATGTTCCCTACGGAAAGCACCCCAAGCAGGTCCTGCACTTCTGGCGTGCCAAATCGGAGGGCCCGGCGCCGCTGCTGTTCTACATTCACGGCGGCGGCTGGCAGGGAGGGAACCGCACGAGCGGACTCACCGCAATGCTGCCGGCCATCCTCGACCGCGGAATTTCCGTCGCCTCGATCGAGTATCGGTTCATCCAGGAGGCGATCGCCGACGGTGTGAAGCCACCGGTGCACGCGCCGCTGCACGACGCGGCGCGGGCCCTGCAATTCGTCCGCAGCAAGGCGTCCGAGTGGAACATCGATAAGCAGCGCGTGGCCGCGTCGGGTGGATCGGCCGGTGCCTGCTCGAGCCTGTGGCTCGCCTTCCATAACGACCTGGCCGACCCCCAGAGCAGCGACCCCATCGCGCGCGAGTCGACTCGGTTACTGTTCGCCGCCGTCAACGGCGCTCAGACCACGCTGGATCCGCAGCAGATGAAGGAATGGACTCCCAATAGCCGATACGGTGCTCATGCCTTCGGCATCTTCCGCACCGTCAATGGTCGCGACACGGCCGACTTTGAAGCGTTCCTGCAGCGGCGAGATGAAATCATGCCGTGGATCGAAGCCTACTCTCCGTACCATTTGGTGACGCAAGACGATCCGCCGGTGTATCTGTACTACAGCGCCCCGCCGGCCCTGGGACAGGAAGAAAAGGATCCCACGCACACGGCCAACTTCGGGCTGAAGCTGCAGGAAAAGCTGCAAAGCGTGGGGGTTCCATGCGAACTCGTCTATCCTGGCGCCCCGGACGTCAAGCACCCTCGGACTCAAGACGCGCTGATCGCTAAGCTGACGGCCGCTGCCTCGCCCTAGCAGGGACTGCGACAACTCCTTTTCAAAAAATCCGTAGCCGCTCCTTTTACCCCCTCAATCAACCATGACCCGATCGACGCTGCTGCGCGTGTTCGCTGGATACCTTGCCACGATGGGCCTGTGTGGTTCCCTGGCGAACGTGTCCGCTCAGGACCCTTGGGTGGTGTATTCCGGAGGCTCGGGCCCCGGCCAAGGCAAGCACATTGTGTTTGTGACCGGCGAGGAGTCGTATCGTTCCGAAGAGTCCATGCCCCTGATGGCGAAGATCTTGGCGCGGTACCACGGCTTTCGCTGCACGGTTCTGTTCGCAATCGATCCCCAGGACGGCACGATCAATCCGCAGGTCAAGAACAACATTCCTGGGCTGGAAGCCCTGGGCACGGCCGATCTGATGGTTGCTTTCCTCCGGTGGCGCGAGTTGCCGGACGACCAGATGAAGTGGATCATCGATTACACGTTTTCCGGCAAGCCGATCATCGGCATTCGGAACGCGACGCACCCCTTCCGGTATCAGCAGCACCGCGACAGTCCCTTCGCCAAGTACGATTCGATGAGCAAGGATCCGGCGGGAGGCTGGGGTCGGCTCGTGCTGGGCGAGACTTGGGTGTCGCATTACGGAAAGAATCTGGTCGAAAGCACGCGCTGCGATGCCGCCCCGGGTGCACAGAATCATCCGATCCTCCATGGCGTGCGCCCGAGCTTCTGGATTCCCGACGACGTGTACGGCATCAGCGAGTCGTTGCATGGCGACTGCCAGCCGCTGCTGCTCGGCCAGCCGCTCGTCGGGTGGCAGCCGGACGACAAGCCGCATCCGGATAAGCGGCCGGTGCCGATCGCCTGGACGCGAAAGCACCTCGCCGCGCCGGGCAGGGAGGCGAGAGTTTTCACGACGACGATGGGGCACGGCGATGTGTTTCAAGTCGAGGACTTCCGGCGCATGTTCGTGAACGCCTGCTACTGGTGCCTGGGCCAGGAGAGTGCCATTGACCCGAGTTCGAAAGTCGACTTGATCGGCACGTATCGCCCGGGTCCCGTCGGTGCGAAAGGGCTCAAGGCCGGTGTGAAACCAGCTGACTTGGCGCCGTAATTGTTCGCCGCGCAGCCCCTCAACAGACAAGCCCGATCGGACAACAGGACCGGGCGACCAGCGACTCGAGGGCGGCCGCATCCAGCCACGGTGATTGTCGGCACAGGAGCAGGATCCGGGGCTGTCTTCGGCGCAGTTCGGCCAGCAACTCGTCGAAGGTGGCAATCGTGTCCGAGCGGACGACGGCCGGGATGCGGCGCCGTTCGAGTTGATCCTGAACGATCGTACGCAAGCGAGCGGCGGTCGCAGGGTCTGCGGGGAACAGCAACACCTGCAATTCGGCGCCGCTCGCGGCACAGAGCGTCGAGCCCACTTCGATCAGGCGTTCACAGCTTAATTCGCCATCGACCAGAATGGTGACCGAGTGCGCGGAACGGACCGCTGACGGGGGCGAAGAGCGAGAGATGAAGGGACGGGTCCCCAACAGCAACAGGTCGGCGGCCCCGGCTGCATCGAGCGGACCTCGGACCGTGTGCCCACGCGCGACGTGAAACGACCAGCTGATCCGGGCCCGTCCCGCCAGGTCGGCCAATTGTTCGCGGGCACGGTGGGCTTTCAGGCGGAACATTCGTTCCATGCTCTCGAGATTCAGGGGACGCGGCAGGGGGGCCGAAAAACTGGTCTCCTGGGCGAACGGCAGCCCGGCGAGGTTCAGCAGGTTGACGTCTTCGATAAAGAGACCGTGCAGTTCCGCCCGCAGCTGAGCCGCCAGGGCGGCCGCGGCTTCCAATGTCTGCGCCTCGAATGTGGCGGCGTCCAGCGCCACCAGGATGCGCTTCAGGATGCGGGGGGCGTCGGACATACCACACTTTTCTCCTGCTCTGATCCGAACTTCAACCGCAATTGGGTGAGTTCGGCGAGCCGCCGTTGCACGGCTTGATTCAAGCTGCCGGCCGTGTACGTGCCCGTCGCGGCATCCCGGACCCCGGCTGGAAGTCCCGTAAGGAGCGACGCCGCCTGGTCGATTGTCTCGATCGCGTAAATATGGAACTGGCCGGACGCGGCCGCCGCCACCACGTCGTGCCGCAACATGAGATTCTGACAATTGGCCGAAGGAATCAGCACTCCCTGCGTTCCCGTCAGTCCGCGCTCGCGACAAACATCGAAAAACCCTTCGATCTTCTCGTTCACACCGCCGATCGGTTGAACTTGTCCAATCTGATTGACGGAGCCGGTCACCGCCAACTCCTGCTTAACGGGAACCTGGCCGATCGCCGACATCAATGCGACCAACTCGGCGACCGAGGCGCTATCCCCGTCGACCATTCCGTACGACTGCTCGAAGACAAGGCTGGCCGACAGCGACAGGGGCTGATCCGTAGCATAGCGGGCGGCCAGGAAGGAGGAGAGGATCATCACGCCTTTCGAGTGAATCGCCCCCCCGAGTTTGACTTCGCGCTCGATGTCGACGACCTCGCCGCGTCCCAGCCGGGCAGTCGCGGTGATCCGGGACGGCTGACCGAAACGGGCGTTGCCCAGGTCGAGTACCGACAGCCCGTTGACTTGCCCCACCCGCTCGCCCTGCGTGTCGATCAGGATCCGATTCCTGCGGATCTCCTCCTGAATCCGCTCGCGCACGCGGTCGGTGCGATAGATCTGCTGGTCGATCGCCTGCTGGATGTGGCGTGCGGTAATGTGCTGCGCTGCGTCGCGGCCGGCCCAGAAGTCGGCCTCCCGCAGCACGTCGGCGATGGTCCGCATATGCAGCGAGACCTGGTGCTGATCGTCGGCGACACGGGCGGCGTGTTCCAGGACGCGTGCCACAGCGTCGGCACTGAGCGGCCGCAGTTTCTCCCGGCGGGCGAGCGTCGCGAGGAACTGGGCGTACAGCTGACAGTGCTCGTCGCTGCGGTCGAACCGCTCATCAAAATCGGCAGCGACCTTGAACAGCTCGGCAAAATCCTCGTCGTACTCGAACAGCATGTAATACAGCAGCCGGTCCCCCCGGAGGATCACCTTCACGTCCAACGGAATCGGCTCGGGTTCGAGGGACACGGTGCTGAGCAGGCTTAGCATTTCCCCGAGCGACTCGATCTTGGCGCAGTGAGAGTAGATGGCTCGCTTCAGCGCTTCCCACGCGTAGGGCTGCTGCAGAAGCCGCAGGGCGTCGAGGATCAGATAACCGCCATTGGCGCGGTGCAGCGCCCCCGCCTTGATCAGCGTGAAGTCGGTGGTCAGGGCCCCCATGTGGGATTCGTGCTCGACGGAGCCGACCAGGTTCTGGTAGCTCGGGTGGTCTTCGTGGATGACCGGAGCGCCGACCGTGGCGCCATTATCCACCAACAGATTCACTTCGTAATCGTCGAACGACGGGCGGTCCTCGCGGCGCCCTACGAATAGCGCCACCTGGCCTTCGTCGGCTGGCTGGAATTCATCGATCCGCTCGAGGATGTCGCGTTCGACGGCGTCGAGATAGTTGCGCACGTTCTCGAGATCGACGTACTTCTCTTTCACGCGCTGGATCAAATGGCCGATCGCCAGCCGCGCTGCTTCGCGATGCAGATTACGGATTTTCTCGCGCGTCTCCTGGTGCCATTTCGGCGCCTGCTCGACGATCTTCTCGAGGTCCTTCTGCAGGATCCCGACTTTCTCCTCGATCAGGGTTCGTTCCTCGGCAGGCAGCTTGCTGAACTCCTCAGGACTCAATACCGATCCTTCGCGCAGTGGGGCCAGGGCAAAGCCTGCCGGCGTGCGAATCAGCTGAATGTTCTGAGCCTGAGATTTCTCGGCCAGTTCGCGCAGCGCTTCGCTTTGCCGTTCGGCCTCTTCGCGCTCGACGACCTGAACCTGGCTCTTGTGCTCGTCCGATTCCAAGGCCCGCGGAATAGCACTCTCGAGGTCGTCGATCAGCACTTGGACGTCTTTGCGGAACTTCTCCCCACGGCCGGCGGGGAGACGCAGCGAGCGAGGGCGGCGGACATCGTCGAAGTTGCTGACGTAACACCAGTCATCCGGCGTAGGCTCGGAAGCGGCTTTCTCGCGGACACAGCCTTCGATCAGCGTTCGCTTGCCGACTCCGGGCGGACCGAGCACAAAGATGTTGTACCCTTCGCGACGGATCGCGATGCCGAATTGGACGGCCTCGAATGGACGAGTCTGACCGAGAATGGTCGTGGTGTCCGGCAATTCGTTCGAGCTATGGAAATCGAACTGGGTGGGATCGCACGTCCAGCGCAGCGCGTGGGCTGGCACGCGTAGGGGATCGTCCAAGGTCATGGGGCTTATGGTCCTCCCGCGGCACGAACGCCGCAGGCAACCATTGTGCCTCAACTACGCCGTCGCTACAAACCACCCGGCAAAGGCCGAAACACCTTCCGCGCGCTCTGCGCTTCCAGTCTGCCCGGCAGAGGTGGAAACGCAGATGGCGCAGATGACCGCAGACGGCCACGGAGGGACTGCTACGGATTCTGGAGTCCGCCCGGCGGGGATGCATTTCCCATCAAGGCCAAGTCGCGGTACATCATGTGGTCCATCGTCTCCGCCAGGAAATGTACACTCCCGTCGGCGCAGGCGACTTGGATTCCACCTGGATGGAGACTCACGGCACCATACTTGATACCGCCCGCTTCGGTGGAATTAGGTACGGGAAACAGCTTTCGGACCGCGTTGATATGGTACGGCGTTCCCCGGGGTGTCCCGTTCGAGTTCTTCTCGGCAGACCGAGTTGAGATCCAGACGCCGTTCGTTGCGGCCCACGCACACCAGGGCGAATAGCTCGGCGAACGTTCGCCCAGCATCAGCACGTTGCTCGTGCCGTCCAGTACTTGGGCGAAGGTCACCGAACCACCGCGGGCACTGCGTTCAAAAATGGCATCGGGCGGAGTTGTGTCAAACGAATCGCCCTGGAAACCCATGTAGCACGTGACCGCCGCGGGGCCAATGCCGCCACCGCTCACTGCACCGAAAAAGGACTCAGCGGGCCACGCCCAGTAGCGTGCCAGATCCGAACGAACCGCCTTCGTCGGATCCGTTGGGCACAGCAGCGAGGGAATAACGGTGTTGACAAAAAACAGATTGGTGTTCGGCGGTGGCGCGGGTAGTTTCGTGCCGTTGAAGGGATTCGACAACTTGAGGCTGAAATTCAGCTTGTCGTGCAACGTCTGCTGTTCAAAGAACGGCAACGTTTTGGAAATCCAGCTGAATCCATTCGTCGGAGTAGCGGCCGGGTCGCTGGCGTTGGCATTGCAAGGGAATACTTTGTGCGTGTCCGCGTAGTTGTGAATCGCCAGCGCCAATTGCTTCAGGTTGTTGCCGCATTGCATGCGCCGAGCGGCCTCTCGTGCCGATTGGACGGCGGGCAACAATAACGACACGAGTATCCCAATAATAGCGATCACCACCAGCAGTTCTACCAGCGTGAAACCGCGAACCTTGAGGCGTTGTCTTGCCATGGCCATGCGACACCTTCCAGCAACGAGGAAAGAAAACAAAATTTCGGGGCGTCCCTCCAATACAGCCGGCTCCGGAGGCGAGGCTTGAGTGGAAGCAGCGCAAACCGCCGCAGCCGGGTGACACGCGCTCGGTGCATCACAGACATCGCCGGACATAGGGGTGCGAACGGGCGACGCGCAGACGTGTGATGCGGAAACGAGGACCGAACCGGTGCCGAAATGCGGCGGACTATCACGCTCAGCAAACCAGCGGCCACTTGGAAGAAAAATCGTTCCGTGGCGTCGCGAGACGGGGCACCGAACATTGCGATGGCGAGAACGTCAAGCTGAATACGGCTGACGAAGACTCCCAACTGCGCCAAGGAGGGCCGCCGTTCCTTGAGTGCAGACCGTGCGCGAACTGGGAGCGACTGGAAAAACTATCGCGTGCGCGCAACAATTTTTCCTGGTCCGCGAGGCTTCTCGTCGGGCGCAGCAGACGCGCCCAACTTTCAGGGTCCGGAATTCGAGCGACGACGGATAGAGACGATCGTTGAGGGCGCGCCCCATCCCTACGTCCTTACAGTACCCTGTCAGGGGACTACGTCAGGGAGCGAGCCGGCGCAAAGACTCAAGCCCGATGCGCGCTTTCTCATTGCCCGGTTCCAGTTCGAGGACGCGCTGGAAGTCTCGTGTCGCTCGCTCGACCTGCCCCGTCTCGGCGAGCAGGAAGCCGCGATGGAGAAAGGCGAGCGGCAGTCGCGGGTCGATGGCCACCGCCTTGCTGGCCCAGACGAGGCAATCATTCGGTGCACGCCCGGTCAGCCTGCCGGCCAGCGCCAAATTCGCGTAGGCCGTCGCGTCGTCGCCCAATTGCAATTGCTGCTGCAGCAGGCGCACGGCCATTTCGGACTGGCCCTGGAACATCAGCAGTCGCACGGCGAGCGGATAAGGCTCCTGCCAATCCGGATAGCGCTCGATCAGACTCAGGTACTGCTTCAGCGCGGGGCCGTATTGCTGCACCTGGTCGTACGCCACGGCCAAGCGGTACCGGGCCTGCGGCCACTCGGGATCCGCTTGCAGCAACGCCTCCAGTCTTGGAATGGCGGCACTTCCCCGATGGAGTGCGATCTCAGCGGATGCGAGCCAGTAGGATGCCTCGGCATCGTGTGGGTCCTGGCGGACGTATTCGGTCAACAGCTTTGCCCCCCGTTCCATGGCATCTGTCGCCACCCCCATGCTCTCGCGAACTAGGACGTAGCCCGCGCCGGCCGCCCAACCGGGCAGCGCGGTTTGTTCGTGCAGCGCCACCAGCTCCACGGAATCGCCTGGCGCGACGGGCAGCTTCCTTTCCGCTTCGGTGGCAGCTGGGAGCGGGGCAGGCGATCGTTGGATCAGGTGCTCCGTCACCACCAGGTGCTGCCCTTCGCGTGCCTCGCGGCGCGGCATGTGACAGGCGACGCAACCATTGGCTGCCCGCTCGGCCCCCTGCTCCAGGGGACGCGAGCAGCTGTCGGGCGCATGGCACGACTGGCAATCCCGGTCGTACGAAGCCAGCGACTCGGCACTCGCCGGCGCATGGGGATCATGGCAGGTCGTGCACGTCAGCTTTCCTTGACTAGCCGTGAAACACTTGCTCTGAAGTAACCTCGCTCCATGGCTTGAGACCCCCAACAGCTTGTTGGCGGATGACTTCAATAGGAAGTCAATCCGGTGGTCGACCAGCCGGTCCCCCGGCTCAAAGTCAAAATCTTCGTGTCCTTTACGCAGCAGGACGATGTCTCCTTGCAGGTGGCACTGGAGGCAGACATCCAGGGCGCGTGCCGGCGTCAGCTTGCCGGGGTGAACGATCGAGTCCTGCACGGGTTCGCTTCCGCTCGACGCTTCGCCGCTATGGAAGGCGACGTGCTGAGCCCCCGGGCCATGGCATTCCTCGCAGCGAATTCCTTCGGCCAAAGGGGTGTGAAAGCGATTAAACGTGGGCGCAATGTAAGTATCTTCACCCCCATGGCAGTCCGCACAACCTGGCCCGATGGCCCGGTCGAAGCGGTGGTTATACAACTCGTACCCAGGATTCATCCGCCAAGCCCGCTGTGCGGTGAACCAACCCAAGGGCAGCTGCACGCAGTAACCGTGTTCCTCGCCAACGTACGCTTCGGCATGGAGGCCCGATCCAATAATATGGCGCGCCTGCCGACGCTGTCGGTGAGATGGATCCGAAACGCGGACCTCCTCCTGCCACAGCTCCCCATTTTCAACGACAGCGCGGTACCGGAAGTCGCCAGTATGGTCCGTGATCCATTCCGCCGACACGGGAAGCTGCTCTGGCGCGATGCGCCGCCAGGTGCGCGACATGCCATTGGAGGCGTACGACTGGGCGATATCAGAGTGGCAGGCGGCGCAGGTCCGATTGTCGACCGTAGGCAGAAAGGTGCGCGGCGCGGAGCTCTTGGCTTTCGTCAGCGAAGGCGAGTCTGCCGCCGGCTGCCCCCGATCCACCGCCCGAGCGCGCAGCTCTTGATCGGGGGGATCGCCGGCAACATACCATCGCCAGGCGGCTAACCCCGCCACTCCTGTGAGTACCAGAACTGCGGCGAGCCGCCGCAGTAACTGAAACTCACTGAAGGTCGAAGTCGGCCGTATTGGTTTCGTCTTTGACTTCGAACGAGAGGCCACTGGTCGAGACATCCGAGTATTTCGTGGGAATGGGCGATTTGGCCATCGCCTCAGTGCCCGGTAATCCCATCTCCTCCGCACCGCCCTGTCCCGGGAAGACCGTCACCGTCACGGCGTGCTTGCCCAATACGGCCCCGTCGTCCTTCTCGTAGGTGGTCAACGAGTACGTCCCGTCGGGCTGGATATCCCCCAACGCCGGGTTGCCGGGCTGGCCCTGGGGCTGAAATGAAACCGTTCCACCCTTGAGCGGTTGTCCTTTATAGCTCACCTTCCCATGCACAGGAGCGGTCGGTGGATGGTCGCCGGTCGACCCGCAGCCGGCCGCCACGATCAGACACACCACACCCGCGACCAGCAGGCCTTGCGGTCGAACACATTCGATCATTCCGCGAATTACGCTTCTTCGCATCATCGTGCTCATTTCGCTGAGGTTTAACAGAAAGCCAAACGCCTGAGCTCCAACCGCAGAACCCAGACAGAAGCATCCGTCCGGACCGGCTCTTCGTACAGAGCCTGTATCCGCGCGGATCCCTGCGTCCGGGAAGACTACGGAATTGGCACATATCGAACACAACAACACGAGAGCTGGCCGAATGTGGCCAGCTCTCGTGCCACAATTTCAATTCATCAGCAGGTATTTCGCGACGTCGTAACCGAACTACGGCGCCTGGAATCCGCCCGCCGGGGATGCGTTCCCCATCAACGCCAAGTCACGATACATCATGTGGTCCATGGTCTCCGCCAGGAAATGCACACTCCCGTCGGCGCAGGCCACCTGAATGCCACCTGGATGGAGACTGACAGCTCCATATTTGATGCCACCCGCTTCGGTGGAATTCGGAACCGGGAACAACTTTCGGACGGCATTAATGTGGTACGGGGTACCCGTAGGCGCACCCGTCGTCGCGTTCTTTTCACCGGAGCGAGTGCTGATCCAGACGCCATTTGTGGCCGACCAAGCACACCATGGTGAATAACTGGGCGAGCGTTCGCCTAGCATCAAGACGTTGCTTGTGCCATCCAGAATCTGTGCGAAAGTCACCGACGCCCGGGCACTGCGCTCGAAAATGGCGTCTGGCGGGTTGGTATCGAACGAGTCGCCCTGGAAGCCCATGTAGCAGGTCACGGCCGCCGGCCCAATGCCACCGCCGCTCACCGCTCCAACGAAGTTCTCCGCAGGCCATGCCCAATAGCGTGCCAAGTCGCTGCGGATGGCCTTCGTGGGGTCGGTAGGGCACAGTAACGACGGGATAACGGTGTTGACGTAGAACAAGTTCGTATTCGGCGGAGGCGGGTCGAGCTTCGTCCCGCTAAACGGGTTCGAGAGCTTGATGCTGAAGTTCAGCTTGTCGTGCAACGTTTGCTGCTCGAAGTACGGCAACGTCTTGGCGATAAAGCTGAAGCCGTTCGTAGGATTCGGCAGCGTCATCTCCGTTGCATTCGCGTTGCACGGAAACACCTTATGCGTATCCGCATAGTTATGGATGGCCAAACCCAATTGCTTGAGGTTGTTACCGCACTGCATGCGGCGTGCGGCCTCGCGTGCTGACTGCACGGCTGGCAGCAATAACGACACCAGAATGCCGATGATGGCAATAACCACCAGCAATTCCACGAGTGTGAACCCGCGTAACCTGAACCGTTGTCTTTCCATGGAAACATCTCCAATGAGGAATAAAGAACGAACCGACTGTGAAAACTGCAACTGAAGTAACCCAACACGTCACTCGTAGCGGAACTTGCTCTCTCTCCCGTAGCGGAACTCGCGAGAGTTCCGACACTCTGCCTCTCCCTCGGAAGTCTTGCGACTTCCGCTACAGGACTCCTGCGTTCTCCTTCGGAAGTCTTGCGACTTCCGCTCTCGTAGCGGAACTCGCAAGAGTTCCGACACTCTGCCTCTCCCTCGGAAGTATTGCGACTTCCGCTACCCTGGTCTCTCAAAAAACTATTCGCCAGCGCCCGGTCGGATGATGTAGCACTTCGGCAACTGCTTCTGCAGCGCCATCATCCCGTCCACGGTGACTGCCGTCTCGTTGACTTTCAAGATCTCCAGATCGGTCAGCGCTGCGAGCTGCGGCAACCCCGCATCGCTGATCTTCGTCTTGTTCAGACACAGTTCCTTGAGGCCCGTCAGTTTCGCGATCTCGGTCAAACCGGCATCACCGACTTGCGTCTCGTTCAAGAACAGCCGCTCCAAAGCTGGCAGGGCCGCTAATTGCGGCATACCGGCATCCGTGACGCCGGTGCCATCGAGTGACAGGATGCCCAGGTTCTTCATACCGGCCAGATGCACCAAGCCCGCATCGGTGACCTTCGTGCCGGCCAGATGCAGCGTGTAGAGATTGGTCAACCCGGCGAGATGACTCAGCCCCGCATCCGTGATAGGCGAGGTCGTCAACTCCAGCTTGGTCAGCGTGCCGACACCGCTCAAGACCCGGAGATCATCGTCTTTCAGCGCCGGATTGATCAAGTAGACTTCGCCGATCTCCGTTGCATACTCGGGGCCAAACCACTCGGCGACCAACGGCAGGGCGAGCGGCTCGGTGCGAACGACCCCTTCCAGCTTCTTCAGCTCCAGCAGTGCGCGCCGCTGATTCATTTGCCGAGGTACATAGATCGCCGCCAAGAGGCCTAGAGCCAGCGGAATGACCAGCAGTACGCGGCCCCGAAAATGAAACCATTTTGCCTGGGGCTTCGTCGGTGCAGCGCCGGAGGCGGTGACGGAGACCGAAACATGCGTTGAGACAGGTTCCGAACTCATGCGATTACCCTTGACTTGGATTCGACGCGGAATCGTACCGACGAAAGGACATAATTGCAAATCACTTCGGATTTGAAGCCCCTCTGAAGTTGTGCGGCTCTAAAGTGGGGATCTCCCACCAAACCGTCAGGCATTCAACCCCATCTCCTGATGCTGTTGACGGGCCGCAGCCTTGTAGCGGGCAAAGGCCACTTCATCCCGCTGGCACGACACACCCTTGAAGACCAGTGCAAACGAACGGCGGTGGCGGGTGGACGACATATTCGCATCGGCGCGATGGATCGTCATGCCGTGATGCGCCACGGCATCGCCGGGTTGCAGCGGCACGGCGACCTCGCGCGTGAAATCCTCCGGCCGATAGTCGGAGATCCCCTGGGAGAACCCCAAAATCTGCGAGCGTGCGTGCGTGCGATATCCTTCTCGGTGCGAGCCGGCCACGTAGCGCAAGCAACCGTTCTCGGCGTCGACCGGATCGAGGGCGAGCCAGATGGTCAGCACTTGCGGGGGCGTCAGACAGAAATAGTAGTTGTCCTGGTGCGGAGGCGTGACGTGTTGCGTTCCCGGCGGCTTATTGAACCACTCCGGTTGGTCGCAGTTGGCCGACTCGCCTAGCAACGCTTCGGCCAGCCCCACCCATTTAGGATGCCGCACGTAGTCGCGAAAGAACACATCGACGCCCATCCGCTGCATCTGCTTGAGCGTCTCGGGCCGCGACCGATCCTGATAGAACGCATCCGTGTCGGGCAGCGTCGGGACAACATCCCGAACGTACCGGTCGAGATTGGACTGCAGCTCCCGCAGCTCGTGCGGATCCAGCAGTTGCCGCACCACGACGAAGCCTTGTTCGTCGTAAGCTTTTTTCAGTGACTCGAATCCCACGCTATCCTCCTCGCCCGTTCAGCCATCGCGGGCCGCTCGCGACACGGTCGCCAGATCCTCTTCCGCATTCATCATGGGCCACGTCACTCGGTCCGTAGCGCTCGCGGGCCGGCCGATCGGCACCAGGCTGACCAATGCCCCGCTAAAGGCGCCCACCGCGAAGGACGCCGGCATAATCCAGAGAATGCTGATGGCACCTAGCCCCAGCGACTGGGAAAAAGCAATCACTATCGCAGTCACCAGGCTGGTGGCTGCTGCGACCAGCGCCCCGGTGGTCCGGCCCCACGGCACGAACATCGCCAGAAAAAACAGGACGAACAGCGGCGAGACCAGCAGGTTTACCACGCGATAGCATAAGTCTAGGAGATTACCCTGCACTCGGCCGACCAGCACGCTGAGCAGGATGGCCAACACGCCGACGCCGACGGAAATAAACCGAGCCAATCTCAGTCGCTGAGCATTCGACAGCGGTTCCTGGCGGAATCGTCCGATAAAGTCCTCGGTAATGACCGCGCACGACGAATTCATGCCCGAAGACAAGCTGGACATGGCGGCGGCGATGACCGCGGCCATCAGAATCCCCGTCACGCCGGGAGGCAGCCCCCCGACGATGAACCGAGGGAATAACTTGTCCGCGTCCGCCAGCATATCGCCTGATGATTGAAACAACTCGGGGTGAGCGCGAGAGTAGCCTAAGACGGCGAACCCCACCAGTCCAAGCAAAGCGGTGACGGTGGCTCCCGTGACCAGCGACATGAACAGCGACCGGCGGGCGGCCGCCGCGTCGCGAGTCGACAACCAGCGCTGAATCGCCATCTGGTCCGAACCCAGCGTGAACACATACCAGGCCAGCGACGAAACGATCGCGCCGCTGAAGGTCA